>JAFGQE010000138.1 GCA_016935835.1 Clostridia bacterium
ATCCCTGCGCCGACCGCTTCCTATTATTCCGCTCATGAGCAGTTGTCCGAAAATCAATCCCCCGCTCCGACACCATCAGCACCGGCGGCAAACACCATTTCGGAAACATCCGTCCCCACTACTCCGGAACCTTCCGCCCAGCCCATGCAGAGTTCGTTCAGCATCCTGGCGGCAGGCGATGTAATGGCGCACGCCGACAACCTGAGGGCTGCATATGACAAGGAAACGGGAACCTATTCATTTATTGAAAACTATACTCTTGTAAAGCCGCTGATTGAAGGTGCGGACCTTGCGATTGCAAACCTGGAGACGGTAACGGCCGGAGAGTCTTCGGGATACACGAGCTTCCCCCTGTTCAACACCCCAGACGCAATTCTGGACGGATTGAAATATGCGGGCTTCGATGTCATCGTCACGGCCAACAACCATTCGCTTGACCGCGGGCAGGACGGCATACTCCGGACACTTGCCCAAATCAAGGACAGGGATCTGCTTTCAACGGGAACATATGAAGAAAAGGGGAAAAATTATCTGACGGCCACGGTCGCCGGGACCGAGGTCAGCATACTGGCATACACCCAGCACCTTAACGGGAATGACCCGATGCTTGGACCTGACAGGAATCACATGGTCAATAAAATGGACCGCGAATCAATCGTCTTGGACATCCGGACCGCCGCAACCCATTCGGGGCTCGTCATCGTCTATCTCCACTGGGGGGAGGAATACACGAGGCAGACAGAGGAATGGCAGTCAGCATATGCAAGGGCTTTATTCGAGGCCGGGGCCGACGTAATACTCGGGACCCACCCTCATGTCGTAAGGCCTGACGAAACATTCCTCATCGACGGCGAATATAAATATGTAATTTATTCCATGGGAAATTTCATATCGAATTTCATCAGGCAGGACAAGCGGGCCAATGCGCTTTACACCGAGGACGGCGTGATGATAATTCTGGATTTTGACGTCGACGGCTCCGGCAAGGTTTCATTGCGAACCGCAACACCCGTTCCGACCTGGCCATATAAATATGAAGACGGGACAGGGCTTCATTATGAGATAATCCCCGTCCCGGACCCTGATTCCATTGTTCATGCGGACGAATACGCCCGCGCCGAGGCGATCGCCTCGTATCACCGCACCATGGAGCTGCTGAAGGGCTTTGGCCTGCAGTGAGCGGTTATTTGATCGCCCTCGCCATGAGCACCCCGTCTATGGCGCTGACACTTTTTAGAACATCCTCCCCTATTTCCGAGCAGGTGTTCACTATCGTATATGCATAATCGCCCTTGCCTTTGTTAAGCATGTCCTCTACATTTATATTCCGTTCAGCGAGCACCGCCAGTATCCGGCCCAGCATATTCGGAACATTCCTGTGGGCGACCGTAAGCCTGCCCGGCGATGTCAGCTCCATGAGGCATTTCGGATAATTCACGGAGTTTACGATATTCCCCTTTTCCAAATATTCCCTTATCTGGCTTGCCGCCATGGTCGAGCAGTTCTCCTCGGATTCCGATGTAGACGCGCCCAGATGCGGAATGCAGACGACCTTGGGATGACCAAGCATTGCCTTTCCCGGAAAATCGGTGACATATCTTTCGACCTTGCCTGAATCAAGCGCCTCAAGCAATGCGGAATCATCGGCCAGTCCCCCCCTTGAAAAATTGAGTATCCTGACGCCTTCCTTCATTTTCGCGATTGACTCCCGGCCTATTATCCCCTTGGTTGATTCGACGAGGGGAATATGGAAGGTTATGTAATCGCAATGCCTGTAGACTTCCTCGGGGCTTGAGGCTTTCCTGACTTTTCCCGACAAATCCCATGCTGATTCAACTGAAAGATATGGATCATAACCGAAAACGTTCATCCCCAGCTCGAGCGCGGCATTGGCCACCATTACGCCGATGGCTCCCAGCCCGATGACACCAAGGTTTTTCTCCTTGAGCTCAGGACCCATGAACCTTGACTTGCCCTTTTCTATGGCCCCGGCCGGATCCTCGGCATCCTTGAGCGACATTGCAAAAAGTATACCCCCTACAACATCCCTTGCCGACAGGAAAAGGCTGCACAGCACAAGTTCCTTTACCGCATTCGCATTCGCCCCGGGCGTATTGAAGACCACGATTCCCTTTCCCGAGCACAGCTCGACCGGTATGTTGTTGTATCCGGCCCCGGCCCGTGCGACGCACATGACGCCGCCGCCGATTTCCCCGGCCTCCAGGACATGGCTTCTCAGGATTATCGCATCCGGATTCATTTCATCCGGGGAAACACTGTAAATCACCTTGTCGAAGATAGCCAGCCCTTTTTCCGAGATCTTGTCAAAAGTCCTGATCCTGTACATATTTACCGCCTCTCTGCTTTCGCCGTGAAAGATTCCACGCCATTATTATTGATTCCCATGAAAACCCCGTCCCCGCCCCTTATGGAAACAACATCCCCTTCATTCAGTTCGGATGCATAGTTGACGACCATCGAATAACCTCCGCCCCCCTTGAAAAATACCGACCCCAATGCATTGCAAACCCATTCGACATACCTTGTATTGTTCACATGCCCGAGGACATCGACATCAGAATAACCCGCCCTGACAGACAGCAGCTCCGGCAAATCCTTTGATGCCTCAGGCCTGGCGGGTGCCGACGAATCTATTGAGCCGCCGCCATATACCGGGATTCCCGATGCGAGGGACCTGTCCCTCAAAGGCCTTCTTGACTCAAGATTTATCACAAGCCAGCATGTCCTTGCCCGGGCCGAGGGCATTTTGTCAACGCATATCTCGAAATCCCTTATGTAGAAAAGCCTGTCCGTTCCTACGGGATAGGTTTTAATATTCAAACGATCACCGGAGCGCGGCATGGAATCAACGTCGATCCGCATCCTGGAAAGCACGAAGGATCCATTGTTTCGCCGTTTCATGGCCTCCATGCCCACCCCAAGCATCTCCGCATGTTCGGCGGCGCATTCCTGCATCATTCTGAAAAGCTCATGAACCTTCATGAAACCAAACTCATCGCAATGCCCGAATCCTATGCCGAATATCCGCTCGTGGAAATCATTCAAAGCTCAATACCATTCCAATTCCGGGCAAAAGCCGCGGAGCTCCCTTTCAACTATGTTTATCCCCCTTGGAATTCGCGCCCTGTATCTGAGCGGGCCGTTTTCTTTGGACCAGTATATCGTTATCATGCCAAACGGGGTAGGGATGCTTCCCTCGCACCACTCAAGGCCGATATCGGGTATATTCAGCTCCATTTCCGAAAATCCCCTGCCGGTCGGCGTAAGGCCGAGGAAATACTTTATGAAAATATATCCGGGCGCTGACGACCATGAATGGCAATAGCTCCTCGTCCTTGAATTCTCATAAAACCCTGGGAATACCTCCCAGCAGGTCGACGAGTCGTACCTGAGCATCATTCCCCATCTTTCCTTTATTTCCCTGAGGATCCCGGCGTCCATCCCATGCCTGTGCCAGATCTCGAACAGATAGAAAAGCATGAACGGCGAACCCGGCTCAAGCCAGCCCTCATGCGGACCCAGCAGCCTTGACAGGACCGATTCCCGCTTTGCCACATCGCTTATGAGCCCGTATAACTCAAGCATGATGTTTGTCTGCATGCTGATGGTTTTCGAAGGGCCGTTTTCCCTGGTCCATCCGTCAATGAACCCGCCCTTTTCGCCGTCCCACAGGTTTTCATTCATATATGACAGTAAAAGCCGTTCGTATCTTTCATAAAACGGGATGTCCCCGCCCCTGCCGGCTAAGGATGCAAGCTTCGCCGCGATCCGAAAACAATGCGCAAGCAGCCCGTGCTGCGCCGTTACGACGCCTTCATTGCCTATGTCCATCGGCGCCCAGTCGATCATATTCCATGCCGATATTTCAAAAGCGCCGTCCTCCCCTATGAAACCTGAATAATATTCAAGCGTCGTCCTTACCTCGTCATACAGGTCGCTGGCAACGGATTCGTCCCCTGTATAAAAGATATACTGCTCGATTGAGATCATCCAGTTCATCGTCCACATCGGGATGGCCGTTTCCCAGTCGGTCGGCATCAGCGCCGGAAGCAATTCCGTATACTTCCTTCCAAGCGGAACCTGCATGATGCAATGCCTAAGAAGCTCGTATTCCCCGAAATAAAACGCGCTTACCGCCGCACTCACCTGCGCGTCGCCGCTCCAGAACGCCTGCTCGTAGGTCGGGCTGTCGGCGAACGTATCCTCGCTGCACATCAGGTTGGTTCTTCTTGATATCTCGAATATCTTGTTCATCTGCCAGTCGCTGCACCTGAAGCTGCCGTTTCTGCCTACGGGATAACTCCTCTGGTTTACAAGAACATCGCGAATTTCCACCGGCCCTTCCATATTCCGGAACACAAGCATCATATACCTCAGGCCTATCCGGGACATCGTCGTGTATTCCTGCCAGCCCTCCCTGCACACATACCGCATGCCGTTGTTCAGGCCGAACGTATAGTCGATTTCTCCCTCGAACATATTTTCAAAGCAGTATATGTCCATCGCCGTTCCCGCCGCGGCATTCAATCTAAAATATATATTGCCGACGAACATGTCGTTGAAATCAAGTATTATCTCCATACAGCCGCCGGACTCCGGTGTTTCCACCTTCAGTGCGTCGCAGTTTCCGCTCAGTATGGCATTGTGTCCGCCGGTAAGCGGTATGTCGCGCAAAACCCCGGTGTTCCTGACCAATGAATAAATGTACTCGTTGTGAAATATATAGGATGGGTCGACTTCCTTTACCAAGTCCCCGTATTGCAAAAGCTCCTCCATCGTCCGGCACCCGAAGATGGCCTCCTTTGATTCCGGCGCCACCCCATAGCCGTCATAATCGTTAAGGCCGCCGTAAATCTTCGAGAAGCCATCCGTTTTGTTCTCTGCGAACCAAACGGGACCCACTGCGAAGAAATCACAAAAAGCCACCGTACAATCGAATTCATATTCGATATGGACGAACAGGTCGTCAAACTTGGCGGACAGTTCCATCAAAAAGAGCTGCGGGCCCTTTCGAAGGCGGACCTTTTTCTCCCTGTCGCCCTTGCCCGCTTCATAGTGCTTTCCTTCTATCCTGAAATCACCGTGCATGCCGTTCCATTTGTTGTTGGGAAAGGCAATGATTCCCTCCGTATCTTCGGCGCTCTCAATGATTGCGCCGATATAGCCTGTCATGATTGTCGCATTGGCATCCCGCCTGCCCGGAAAGAAGGCATTCCTGGTGTTGACGGACACAACATTCCTTCTTGGGATTATCTCGCGTATTTTCATTACTTTCTCAGGCCTGGCAATCCGGGTGTCAAGGTATTTCACCGGTCTTTTTTCAAGCGTCCCCCAGTTGTCCGCGGTCTCGGCCGCGAAGCTCCATCCCGAATCGTCGAAATCCGCATGCATCCAGCCCTGCGGGAATCTGCGCGCATCGTAATTCTCCATGAAACCCAGGTTGACGTTGCGCCTTACCGTCTTCGAAACAAGACCCTCATCCACGGCGCATCTGCATGTCCCGTCGGAAGCCGCCAAAACTTCATCGCCGCGGCGAACATCGAATATAAGGCCGCCTTTGTTGGCTATGGACTGGTAAGTCGACCACCCGTAGTCCCATACATGCACAGCCAGCAGATTGCCGCCCGCCGATACATCGCCGCCGATATCATATTCATCATAGAACCATCTGTCCAACGTAGACCTTGCCGGCCCCCTGCCGATTTCAGAGCCGTTTATATACAGTATGTAACGCGTATCCGCGCTTATCCTTACAATCGTCCCGGCCCCCGATGCCACCGTGAAAGCCTTTCGAAAACATACCGCCGTGTTCTCGGCCTCCCCCGCATCCGGGCACCATATCCATTTTCCCGCCAATCCCTGCATATCATTCACCTTTTTTCATGCATGTATATTTCGCCTTGAATACCGAGCCGCTCCCATGCCTTCTTACCAGCACCCCGGCCCGCGTGCTCTTGAAATCCTCGGTGTAGCTTCCGACCATGAACACCTCGGTTCCGGGCGCGCCCTGCATTTCGAGGACGATTGTCTTGTCTTTAGTCTCGAATGCGACCTTCCAGTCCCCGGACCCGTCGAATTTTTTTACATCAAATAAATGCTGGTATCCCTCTGAGTCGCCCAAAGGCCCGGAAGCCTCGGTTTCATAACCGCATGTCAAGTCCCCCTTGCAGTAAAAGACCCAGTCGATGGTATATTCCTCCACCCCGGCCACCGTGAATTCATCGCTGACAACAGGACCCTCTATGCTTATGTCCCTGGTATAGTCGCAGCATTCGTATACATTCTTGCTCTTCGCCCTTATCCGGCTTTCGTCGAAATATTCGATTATGCCCTCGGGCCAGATTCCCTCGCCCTCGGGTTCATATTTCTGGTCCCTTCTGTCAAGCACAACAGTATTGTGCGCCACGGTCTTCCTCTGCCATTCGTTGAATATCCTTGTGCTGTATCCGTTGCTCCCCAGGTCGTATGAAACAGGATCGCCGTAAAAGCACAGCTCAATGTTCATTACATCGGGGTGGGCGTGGCATATGGTCTTAATCCCGGTCTTTATGAAAACTTCGGTTGTACCGTTCCTTAAAATCGCATTGTATGAGTCCTCATTGTTCTGCGACCCGAACACAGGAAGCCCGGTATCGGGATATCCCGGGTTGAAGAGCAGCCTTTCGGGAGACGAAGCAGTGCCTGTGTTCCTGTAGCATGCGCCCAGGACCTGCTTTATATATGGGTTGTCCAGTATCGCCGCCGCATATTCCATCTGCCTGCTGTATTTGAAAATCCTGATGTCAGGCCATCCGTCCCCCGGATTCGGCAGCAGTCCATTGCCAAACATATTCTTCACCGGGAACATGTACAGGTCCTCCAGATACTTGTACAGTTCATCCGCATCACGGATCTCGAGATCATACTTTTTTGCAAAATAAACCAGGTAGGTGACGGGATCGGCGCAGTAAAAGTGATAGTGCGGCGAAAACTCATACCACATGCCATCCTTTGTGACGCCCCTGCGCATCTGGTCCATGATTCCAAAGCGTGAATTGAATGCCCGGTTTATGATCGCGGGATCATTGAAGAAAATACCGATCATGCCCTCGGCCGCCTTCATCCATACCGGGATGTTGTATATCTTGTTTGAGAACTGGTCGTACATGTCGGCCTGCGGAATGAAGAGCCTGTCGTGCCATTTGCCGAGTTCGCCGTCGGAAAAGCATTCCCTTGCCATGTCCATTCCGAGCACGCCCTGTATGATTCCGACGGCATCGGAAAGGTTGATGCCCGTAAGCTTTCCCTCGAAACGCTTTGCCGGGGACTCCGCGGTAAAAGATTCGTAGTTGTCCGCGAAAAAGTCCATCGCCGCCCTTATAAAAGACGGGTATTTCCCGTCGCCCGTCATCTTGTACAGCATACCGGCCTTGAAGACGGTCCCGAATGTAATTCCCCTGTAGGTTGCCGTCCATGCATTGTCCTTTTTTGAGCCAGTGTTTATTTTTCCGCAAACAGAGCATTTGTGCGCATTTGGGGAGTTTATATTGAACTCAAGTCTCCCCGCGCAATCGTCGCAGTGATAGTTGTGGCCCCAGCCCGCCGTCCTCGCCGCGTCGTCATGATATGAGGCGATGAACTCATCGGCGCTTTTCCTGATGCCCTCATATGCAGCTGAGGCCCACTCCTTGCCGGCGATCCTTGCCTTGACTTGTTCCCAGTTGATTATTTCCATTGAGCCTCTCCCTCGGATTATTTAAGCGCACTGTATAAAAAGACCGCCAGGATCGCCAGACCGAAAATGCCTGTTATGACCCAGGCGATTATCATTTTCTTCCTGTACTCCGGATTGTTCTTGTTGTCGGGCGCCTTGTTTTCCTCGGTGCGTATGACCTCGGTGCACTCGGACGCCTTTTCATGGTCTTCCTCAGCCACAAAAATGTCCGCTGGAACCGAATGCGAAGCCCCGCCCAGAATCTTCATGTAATTCTTAATACCCGACTGCCTTACAATATAGGGTATTTCATTTTGCTTAAGGATACCTTCATAAAGGAAAAGCTCGACACTGTCCAGGACGGTCACCAATAATTTCTCGCTCATTCTACACCCCCGCTTTCAGTTATATTAAATTATATCAGAACATACCCTGGTATTCATAAATGAATTTGAAAACACCCTGTGGTTTTCCGGGCTGTAAAAAACCCCCGCGCCGGTACGTTCGCACTGCCGCGGGGGTCAAACGGTTTTCACTCCGGTTTATTTTACTATTTCACCTCGCCTGTAGGAGTTCCAGACATTCTCAAACCAGTTGTCCCCGGTCGGTATGGGCCTGATGTCCTCCCAATCGATGTTGAATTTCAGACCGCCGCCTGTTGCATCCAGGCTTACGACGCAGGCTTTTTTCAAAAGGTTCCCTGAATCAAGCGAAAACCTGAAGTCCTCCGATAGCTTTTCGAGCGGAAGCATTCCGTTTTCATCGCTGACCAGGTATGAACCCCTGGATTTGCCGCCTTTGCGTATGTACTCGCATATGGCCCTGAGGTAGACGATCTGGGTCAGCAGGATGTCCCTGTTCCGAAGCGCCTCGGCTATCTCCCGCCTGTTGCCGGCGACCGTCTTTTCCTCGAAGGAATCAAGGTCCGCAATCGATTCGGCGAGAGCATTCTCCGCTTCCTGCAGCGACCTTATATGCGCCCCCGCCTTGGTCATCCTGGCCTGCATGGCAAGCCTTTTTTCTATTATATTCGACTTTCCGTGGTTGGATGCAATCCTGCCGGCTCTTTCAAATACCTTCCCTACCGTACCGGACGCAGCCTTTATGAAATCATCCTGGGCTAATGGCTCGTCCTTGCAGTTGGCCGCAATGTACTGGGCGGCCCTGAAGGAACCCACCTGTGTGGAGTTCAGCGCGCTTCCCCCCGGCCTGTATACGCCGAAGGTGCCGTTGACCTCTCCGACAGGGAAAAGGTGCCTGACATTGCTTTCCCACCAAATGTTGCCCCTGAGCCCCCCGTTGTTGTGCTGCGCGCATACCGCTATCTCAAGATACTCCTTCGAAAGGTCTATCCCGTTGTTCATGTAAAGGTCTATTGCCGGCTGGTTCATATGCGCCAGCCTTTCTATCGGCGAGCCGAACAGCGCGTTTGAATTCTTCAGGTAATTGTAGCTTTCAGAGCCCAGCATGCCGAAGTCGAACTTGCCGTCCCTTACGGCGCAGGCAGGGTTGGACATGAAGTCCATGAACACACGCCTTCCCTTTATCTGCATTTCATTGTATACGAGAATGTCTATTATGGATGAACCGAAGTTCTCGATTTTCCTCGGGTCGAAGGGCCACTGGTATCCCTTCAGGAAAATCGCATCCAGCATCCTTCCCTTGTCCTCGAAATATTCATCGAGGAATTCCCTTTCGTCGTTTCCTTCCCGGTCCGTCGATATGTACCTCGGAATCACCTGCTGGTATGTCCCCGAAAGGTTCCATCTGAATTTCGTTGAAGCGATTCCGTACTGGGATTCGGTGAGGTTTATGCCCTCGGCGCCGGCTTCGAAAGCCATGCCCGAACCGCCTGTCTGGCTTGGCGGATAAACGCTCGTCAGATACATTCCCGCGGGTCCGCCTGTCGCGAAAATTATATTGGTGCAGTTGAACAAAGTGAATCCCATGTCCGGCGACTCCTGCCTGGCCGCATCGACTGCAAGAAGGCCTATTGCCGCGCCGTCCTTTGTAATGATCGCAACCGCGATGAATCCGTCGAATATCCTGATTCCCTTGTTGTTTATCTGTATCTCCAGTTTCTCCGTCATGAATCTCGAGGTCAGCGGACCTGCCGAGGTCGCCCTTTCCCTTGGGTCGTGGTCGGTCTTGTAGCCTATGTACTCGCCGTACCTGTTGTGCGGGAACGGAACTCCTATGGAGGCCAGCTTATAGAAACCCTTTGCCGACAGCGCGGCCTCCACCAGCGCTATGTCCCCGTGCGTGCCGCCGCCCTTGAAAAGCGTCTCTGCCATCTCATGGACGGAATCGGGGGTATTGCCCGAAAGTGTAAGCTTGTAGTAGGTCTGTTTGTCGGAACCCGTGTTCCTTGACGTCCCCATCCTGATTCCCTCCGTCAGTATCGCGACGTCCTTCTGCCCCAGGTCGTAAAGCGTATCGGCTGCATTGTATCCCGCCGCGCCGGTTCCAATCACAAGCGTATTGAGGCTGTATACCTCGAATTCAATTCCATTTATCAGTCTTTTATCTTTTTTCATCGCGTCCTCCGTCTATAACCTTTGTAAATGATATCCGCCGTCGACATTTACGACTTCCCCGGTTGAAAAAGCAAACTTGTCCGAGCAGAATGCCGAGACCGCGTTAGCGATGTCCTCGGGATAACCCCACCTTTTGATGGGCGTAAGCCCCTCGGCTATAAGCTTGTCGTATTTCCCCTTCACGACCTCCGTCATCGGCGTCAGTATGATGCCCGGCCGTATTTCATATACATTGACGCCGTGGTCGGCAAGCCTGTCCGCGAAAAGTTTCGTGACCATGCTTATGCCCGCCTTCGATATGCAGTATTCGCCGCGCGATACGGACGAGACATACGACGACATCGAAGCTATGTTTATGATTTTCGGCCTGTAGTCCGGCACCGTTCCCGAAAGTTCGATCATCTTGTTCGCCACGGCCTGGGTCAGGAAGAAAGTTCCCTTGAGATTGATTCCCAGCACAAAATCAAAGCTTTCCTCGGTGGTTTCGAGAATATCCATCCTTACTTTCGGGGCAACCCCCGCATTGTTGACCAATACGTCGATCCTGCCGAATCTGTCGATTGCCTCTGCTACGACCGCGTCCCTGCTCTTTGCGCTGGTTATGTCGCCCCGTATATAAAGCACTTCGGCGCCCGTTTGCTCAACATCCGCCACGTTTTCGGCGACATCCTCTTTTTTCAGGACATCCATTATAACTATCGCATATCCGTCCTTTGCAAGTGCAAGGGCTATGCCGTTTCCTATTCCCCTTGCCGCACCTGTGACAAGCGCCACTCTTTTATTTATCATTCTGCTTTTCCTCCTTCATTGAATCTTCTGATAATAGCCTCCGCGGCTTTCCTGCCTTCGCCCGCGGCCTGCACAACGGTTGTTCCGCCGCTTATGATGTCGCCGCCCGCAAAGACGCCGTCCCTTGATGTCATCATGTTTTCATCCACTTGAATTATACCCTTTCTGAACACGACTCCCTGCAGGTTTTCAATCAATTCCACCGGGACTTTCTGCCCGGTGGCTTCTACGCAAAGATCAACCGGCAGTACATATTCGGAATCAGGTATGACCACGGGCCTCGCCCTTCCGGAGTCGTCGGGCTCGCCGAGCATCGTATGCGCTATGCGCACCCCTTTTAATTTAGATCCGCCTTCGTATGCAACGGGCTGGCTCAGTATCATGAAATGCACGCCCATCTCCATCGCATGCCTGATTTCCTCTTTCCAGGCAGGCAGTTCGTTGAAAGACCTTCTGTAGATAAGGTATACATTTCCAACACCCTTGTCCTTCAATGAAGAAACCGCGTCCATCGCCGTATTTCCTCCGCCGATTACTGCAGCGGTGATCTTCTCATCAAGCCTCAATGCGCCTGTTTTGTTTTTGTATAGAAAATCCATTGCGTCATAGACGCCTTCAGGCCTCGGCTCAAGACCCATGGAAGCGGTCTTGCACATTCCTGCCCCGATGAATACAGCGTCGTATCCCGATTTCATTATATCGTCGAGGGTGAATCCTGCGTTCAGCGGGGTATTGTAATGGATCTCAAAAAGTCCTGTTTCCGAAAGCCCAAGGCTTTCAACTTCCTTTTTGAAAATGTCCCTGGGAAGCCTGTAGTAAGGTATGACGGCCTCCGCCGTTCCCCCGGCATAATCCGCCGCCTCATATATTACGGCCGATACCCCGGCTTCAATGAGCGTGACGGCGCAGGATATGCCCGCAGCCCCGAATCCGATGATCGCCGCCTTCTTTCCGATTGGTTTTCCGGCCTTGATCTTCGTCCATCCTTCCTCCCTGGCCTTTGTCGCGATGAATTTCTGTATCTCGCTTATGGGAACCGAGTTCTTGCCGAGTATTCCCGCCGTGCAGGTGCGCTCGCATAGCATTTCAGCGGGGCAGGTGTACGAGCAGGTCTCGGGTATCTTGTTCTTTGCGGTCATTATTTCATATGCTTTTTTTGTATTGTCGTTATAGAATTCACGTATGAAGCCCGCGACATCTATGTCGGCAGGACAGTTCGGTCCGCACGAGCCGCCCCAGCAATTCCTGCAGCTGTCCGCCATATCCTTCACATACTCCGTGTTTTTCAGGCGTCCCTGGTAATATATCGCCGCATAGGTATCGGCATCCCTTATAACGCATCCCGATACCATGCCGTCCCTCATCATCTGTGTGCAGGATGAGCACGTTATGCATACCTTGCCCATGCCCAGATAACCGTTTTTGAAGAAATCATTGGCGAAATCCGGATAGGCCAGGGCCATCCTGCCAAGCCCGATTATCTGTCCCTTTCCACTGCGAAGAATATGGCTGCCCACGTTCAGCGTCATCTGCCTGAGCCAGCTTGTGCCGGTCGTTACAAATGTCATGCCCGGGAATGCGAGCGCAATCTCCGATGTCAGCGAAACATTCCTTTCCAGTGTCACAAGCGGATGCTCCGCCGGCAGGTCGAATCCCTGGATCGGAAAGTCATAAGGCCTTTCGTAATTGGGATTGTAGTACGGGTTTCCTATGCATATGTTCAGCATCCCTACTCCGAGCTCTGAAAGCTTGGAAATAAGCTTCTTAGGCTCAGCAAGATCAGGTTCGCTGCCGCCGCCGGCCTTCATGCCCCAGCCATATGGATAGGCGTAGCCGTCCGCGATGCTAAGCCTTGAGGTTATGATAAGGCCCGGAACCGACTCCTGCACTTTCTTTATTGTCTCGGTGAAGAACCTGGTTCTGTTTTCGTAGCCGCCTCCGTACCTGCTGTTTTCCCTTGTGAACGCGGAAAGCATCTCGTGAAGCAGGTATCCGTGGCATGACTTTATATCAACCGCATCATAGCCGCACTCCTTGGCATAGCCCGCGGCCTCAACGAATTTTTGTATCAGTTCGTCCAGGTATTCATCGGTAACCAGCGGATAATCCGCCGGAAGGTTGTGCGTTGGGTCAAGAACAGGCGAATGATGCATGATCATCGGCTTCGCCTTGCCTTCGGGCTTGCTGTATCTTCCCGAATGCGTCAGCTGAAGAACCAGGAATGTATCCTGTTTTTCGCCTTTTTCATTCCTTGCATTGGCCCTTATTTCCCCTGCGAGCCTTTTGAACGATTCCAGGCTGTCCTTGTTTATCCATAACTGCCTTGGGTTCGCCCTGCCCTCCTGGACAACCGCGGTCGCCTCCACCCAGATCATTCCCGCTCCGCCGGCTGCAAAGCGTCTGTATTTGCGAAAGGTCAGGTCCGTCGGACGGCCTTTGTCGTCTCCGTCGCAGCCTTCCATAGGCTGGATGCAGAATCGGTTTGGAATGGTTTTCCCCGATATTGAAAGCGGCGCCCTGAAAAGCTCCGCATCAATGGTTTCATCGAATGGAATATGGGTTCCTGTCCCGGCGAGTGCTTCCCTGAATTCACCGGCGTTCCTTATCGCCATCTTTGATTTGTATTTCTTTATCATTGATTTTTCTCCTTGGATCCCGTATTGTTGCGTGTTTGCATGTTTCAAGTATATATATTAGAATAACACAACATTAAAAACAAGCACTATTTGCCTTGTTTTTGCATAGGCTGACTATTAAGACTTAATGCCGCAGATGAACCGGCGGACTGTTTTGGCGTTTGAAAGAATCGGCCCGGCCTGCATTAACGCCGATGCGGCCAGGCCCCGGAAGTTTATTTTATCCTTACGCCGAATATTTTCTTCGCATACGATCCGACGAC
>JAFGQE010000139.1 GCA_016935835.1 Clostridia bacterium
TCCGTCTGGTAAGCTCCGCCCGTCTTCTGAGCTTTCCGGTTTGAATCTTACCGTATGGCCCGCCGATCACCATCGGTTCACCCTTTATTTCATTGTGCCTGTACCATCTTTTCATTTTGTCAGGATTGCCTTTCGAGGAAGCATATTCCAACTTCCTCTTCGCATAATCCCTCAGTATCATGATGCCGTGCCCGTCTACAGGCCTCCCCCGTAATCCCAGGTACATACGCCCTATGTTCGCCGGCGGAGCGAAACAGCCAAAAAGCCGGCGCCATCCTCACATTTGCATTACCTGTACTTGCCGTATTTCAATCCTGTTTCGAAAAAAGCCCTGATGTTCTCAACCGGTGTGCCGTCCCTTATCGAATCGCTTGTTCCAAGAATGTATCCCCCGCCCTTGCCAAGGACTTCGCAGGCATGCCTTGTCTGGCCGGCTGTCTCGTCGGGCGTACCGTACCGCATCTTCACGCAATCCACGTATCCGCTCAGAACGACCCTGCCGCCCATTATCTTCTTGATCTCCTCCGCATCCACATCCCCCGCGGGCGGCGGGCAAAGTGTTGTGATCATGTCCATTCCGGTACCGGCCAAATCCCCGGCGACGGGCATTATCTTCCCGTCGTCATAGAAATGAAGGTATCCTCCGTATGAATGCACGATTTTGACGTCCTCACGGATCCTTTCCAGGAAAAGCTCCCTGTACATCGAAGGGGACCAGCCTGCGCTCAGGCTTGAGTTGAACCATGCCTCGAATATTATCCTTGCGCCGTTTTCCAATGTGTGGACCAGCTGTTCCTTATAATAGGAATGAAACATATCGAGTATATCGACAAGAAGCTCCCTGTCGTCATAATACAGCATCAGCGCATTAACCAGGCCCAGTGAATTCACGAGCATATCGTCGACTCCCGCGCATATGCGGTGATGGACTATGCCCTCTTCCCCGACTTCTTCGACTGTCTTCAGAAAATGAGGTTCGGGGAAATGCTTTCTTTCAATCATCAGGTACCGGGCCTTCTCCATGTCCGACCTGTCCTTTATCAGCGGTTCGACAAGATGCGGATTCGGCATTATCCCGTATGCCCTGTCGCTCCTGTCGGGAACCGCCATTATTTCCCTCAGCATTCCCGCAGGCGTATGGAATATCCTCTGAACATATGTCTTGCCGTCCCCCGCCTTTTTTTCGTTTTTGATTTCAAGCGAGACATTCCTGAGGTACCCTGATTTTCCGGCTTTTTCCATATGCTCATATGTTTCGGAGAAATGATACGGAAAACCGCAGTCGGTCCAGATTATCGGGTCGTAATCGATTTCTTTCTTAATCTCCAGATGAGTCTTGCCCTGCTCAAGGAGCCAGGCCCACATTCTTGGAGCAATCGGAATCCTGTCGGGCATACGGCCTTCCAGAACCGCCATATGCCTTTCTTTCGAAGTCATGGCCATGGGAACCCCCCCCTGCGGAATTTCATACGAACATTATACATTAACAAATGGGGATCGCAGTTGATATATTTGATTATTTTATGGTAACGCTTGATATTTTTTCTTATTTTTTATTGTAGAATTCCCTGAGGGCGAGTGCGGTTTTCCTTATGCGAGAATCGATTATGCCGCCAAACAGCAGGTGCCCCGTTTTTCCGAGCATAGGGTCGTACTCCATCGAAAGCTCCATCGACGCGGGTTTGCCGCCGGTCAGCAGATATCTGAACCGGGCCTTCTTAAAAGGGAAGAAACCTGCCTTTCCCGACTTCGAAAGGGCCAGTACTATTTCCCTTCCTTCTTCCCAGCCTATGGCCTCTTCGTCAAGTTTCTGAGGAAACACACGTCTTTTCGCGCCGATTCCTTCCTTTCGCCCGGTCAGAAAGACCATTGATGCGACGCCGGGAACATATCGCGGGGCCAGCGACAGGTCCTTCAGCTTTCCCCATGCCTCTTCGCGGCCGCAGTCAAGCAAAACGGAATGCGATGACTTATATTTCATATTGTCTTCTTTACTAATCATGACGATGCCCTTTCCGTCGGACGGCATCCGGATCGCCGGGTGTTCATCACACCGGTTTTCGGTGCCGCAGGCCGTTTTTTCATGATCCGATTATATCATGTCCGGTCCGGGCTCATACTTGACGCGTGTTTTTTTGTACGGAGACCTGCCTTTGATGACCCTGGCCGCAAGCCCGCCGAATAATTTTGTCAACGGAATCAGCCTTTTCATGTTCTTCCTGAATATCTTGAGATAATCGCTGTATGAATGACGCTGGAAATCAAGGTCCCCCTGGGCTTTTTGTGTATCGAGCCAGTCCAGGAAGCTTGGCTTAAGGGTGAAGCTTTCCTTCTTGATTCCCGGTATTCCTATCGACCTGAGCAATCCGTTGAAGAAATCCCCGTACCTGAGCCTGCACTTGTCGCCTCCGCCAAGGAAATACGTGTTCCCGCTTTCAATCATGTTGAGCCTGAGCTTTTCCGCCGCCGTTACCTGAGCGAGGCCGACGTCCGAGTCCAGTATGATTTCTATCCTTGAGTCATAGTCGATTTCAAAACTGTAAACGAGGGTCTTGAGCTTCCATATGCCCTTTGACGGCATGACCGCTCCGAGCCTTGTGATGCAATAAAGGTTCAGTCCCGCTTTTTTCACTATGTCCTCGGAAAGAACCTTGCTTTCGGTATAGTTGTCAACAGGCCTTGGTTCGCGGTCAACCGTCACCGGTGGTTCCAGGTGCTGGGTCGGGCCCATGACGGAACATGATGATGAATGTATGAGAGCGGCATTGTTGCCGTTTTCGATTATTGCCCTGGCGACGTTTGCGGTGCCACCGGCATTTACCGCAAAGCAAAGCGCCCTGTTGTTGCTTCCGGGGGGTATGATTCCGGCCAGATGTATCACTGCGTCCATCCCAGCCACCGCTTTTCGCACGTCCTCATATTTTGTTATGTCGCCGAATATGGTCCCCACCGACAGTTTCCGGTATCTTGACGCGGCTTTTTTCGTACGTTTGTTTTTTCTTTCAAACACAACGATACTGTGGTTTCGTTTCAATGCTTCGTCTATAACCGCCCCGCCTATGTTGCCGTATGCGCCTGTAATAAGTATATTCATCCGGAAAGCCTCCCTCCGGATTCAAATATACATCCAA
>JAFGQE010000140.1 GCA_016935835.1 Clostridia bacterium
AATGTCCTGGTTGACGTCCTTTGTCTTATTGAATCGAATATCATCGGGGTTACCTGCCGTTTCATTGGTTTTAATATAAATTTACCCATGCCGGCAAGGAGTTAACACCGGAACCGCCCGGAAGGCTCTCTTTGTGTCACTTGTCCTGTTATGGGTAAATACTGTCTATATGAAAGGCGGGTGCGATAATGGGCAGGTACGGCGACAAGGCATACAACCTGTTTATGTTTCCATTCGAGGCGCTGGTGCTTCATCGTTTCAGGAAATCCATCCTGGGCATGGCCGGAGGGAAAGTCCTTGAAGTGGGAGCTGGCACGGGTGTGAACTTCAAATATTACGACGGTAAAAAAATTGACGAGCTTTCAGTGATAGAACTCCCGTCGAGAGATTTCTCCATTACAGATAAGGTGGGAAGCATGAAACCCGACGGCATATTCGAAGGCACGGTCGAGAAACTGCCTTTCCCGGACGGTTATTTTGATACTGTTGTCTTTACACTTGTATTTTGTTCGGTCGCCGATGCAGCCAAGGGCCTGGGAGAGATATACAGGGTGCTTGGCGAAGGCGGCAGGATATTATTCATCGAGCATGTGCTGCCCAGGACCCGTTTCGCCAGGATCGCGGCGGAGAAGGCCAACATGGCGTGGAACGGGTTTTCCAACGGCTGCAATATCAACAGGGAGACCATGGAATCGATAGAAAAGGCAGGATTCAGGCTGGTGGACAAAACATATGCCAGGAAAGGCGTCTTCATAAAAGGCGCGGCTGAAAAAAGGCAATAGAAAAAGCCTCCGCGAAGGAGGCTTTGTGGTCTCTTGTTTTTAACCGGGAACTACATCGCAGGGCTCGAAGGCGACGGGTTCATCAACAAAATGCCTGTCATAGTATCTGGGAACCCAGGTGGAATATGTAGTGTAGCCTCCTGCCAGGTTCCTGACTTTTTTAAATCCGTTCTGAAGAAGAATCCTGCACGCAAGGTACGCCCTGAACCCGACGGCGCAATATACGATTATTTCCTTTTCGGGGTCAAGCTCGCCCAGCCTGTCCCTGAGATCGTCAAGCGGGATGCTGACTGCGCCTGTTATCATGCCTGATTCGGTTTCCATCGGGGTCCTGACGTCAAGTATGACGGTGTTTGATATGTCGACCGCCGGAAGTTCGCGGCACTGTATGTTGTCGCAGATTCCGTTAAGAATGTTTTCTGCGTTGAATCCGGCCATATTCACGGGATCCTTCGCGGCTGAATACGGGGGCGCGTAAGAGAGTTCAAGCTTTGTCAGGTCGTATATCGTCGCATTGAAGCGCATCGAGGCGGCTATGACGTCAATCCTCTTTTCGACGCCCGTATATCCCACCGCCTGGGCTCCGAGTATCTTTCCCTTCATGTCGAAAAGTACTTTCAGCGTCATGGGGTAGGCTCCCGGATAGTAGCTCGAGTGCGAGCGCGGATGCACGACGGTCGCCTTGAAATCCTTGTTGAGAACCCTGCCCATTGATTCAAGCTGCTTTTCATTAAGTCCGGTGGATGCCATCGTTATATCGAATATCTTGGCTACGCCGGTTCCCTGTGAGGCATCATAGGTGCTGCCGATGCCGCATATGTTGTCCGCGCATATCCTGCCCTGCTTGTTGGCCGGGCCTGCGAGGGGGATCATAGTCTTTTCCCCGGAAACCAGATGGGTTACCTCAATGGCGTCGCCGACGGCGTATATGTCCGGGTCGCTTGTTCTCAAGTGCCGGTCGACCACAATCCCTCCGCGCCTGTTTGTCTCAAGTCTTGCCTCCACGGCAAGGGACGAGTTGGGGCGGACCCCGATGGCCAGGATAACGATTCCCGCATTCAGGGAAAGTCCGCTCTTCAATGAAATTTCGGTCAGGCCTTCAGGGGTCTCCGAGAAAGAATCGACCCCGTCTCCCAGAAAAAGCCTTATATGATGGCTTGACAGATGCCTGTGAACAAACTGCGCCATGTCATAATCCAAAGACTGCATGACCTGGTCAAGCATTTCAACGATCGATACCTCGATACCGAGTTCCCGGAGGTTCTCAACCATTTCCAGCCCAATGAAGCCGCCGCCCACCACCACTGCCGAAGCGGGTTTTGTTTCCTTGATATGGCTTATTATCCTGTCCATGTCCGGAACCGTCCACAGGGTGAACATATTCTTTCCGCCGATGCCGGGAATGGGCGGTATGAACGGGGTGGAGCCCGGTGAAAGAACCAGCTTGTCATAGGATTCCTCATAGGATTCGCCGGTTTCCCTGTCAGCCACTGAAACGATTTTCCTTTCCCGGTCAATGGAAACCACCTCGTTCCATATCCTGACGTCTATATTGAACCTTGACTTCATGTCATCAGGGGAGAAGAGAAGGAGCTCTTCCCGGTCAGCGATGGTTCCCCCTATGTGGTAGGGGAGGCCGCAGTTGGCGAAGGATATGTACGGGCCGCGCTCCATCATGATTATTTCAGCTTTTTCATCAAGGCGCCTGAGCCTGGCCGCAGTGCTCGCCCCGCCGGCGACTCCGCCGACAATTACAACTTTTAAAGACATTTTTTCCTCCATTGCTATTTGTACAATATTTTTATTATGCCCTTGGCAAGCTCGCTGGAAACTTCATAGGTGATTTCCTTGCCCCTGCGTGTGCCGGATATGATTTTCTGAGACTTAAGCCTGGCTATGTGCTGCGACAATGTGGACTGCGGCTGTCCCATGCAAGTGTGCATGTATGAGACGGTGCAGCCGCCCTTTTCAATCATGTTCTTTACGATGCAAAGCCTTGCCGGATGGGCCAGCGCTTTCAGCAGGTCCGCGTTTTCTTCATTCAGTTTCGTGTCTATCTTCATTTTGGAACTCCTGTTTTATATATATCCAAATAATACGATATGAATCAAAGCATGTCAATAAATTAACAAAGATGTTACAATGCATACTTTTAATATGATAAAATGAGGGTATTAATATATTAACGAATGTTGACGGAGGTTCGGAAAAAATGAAAACCAAGGTATTGGCGCTTGTCATATCAGCCTCATTTGCAATAGCATTATTATCGGGATGCGCTGCGGATGAAATCGGTCCCAGTGAGGAAACTGCGATTGACGGCAGGGTCATAGACATCGAGTCGGGAAGGAAGATCCTGATTAGAAACGAGGAAGATACAAGCATCTACTATAATATTGACATATCCGGTGGTGTTTTGTTCGCCGAAGGCGTCGATACGGCGCTGGATGTCGACAATGTGATTTCCGCCGATGTAAGGATGATAAACGCAGACTCGCTCCCCAAGGAAACAGAGCTTGTACGCATAACCGCAAACAAGACCCCCGCATACACCGTGATCGATGCGGCGCAGGCCAAACAAATGATTGATGCCGGGGGAGTCACGGTCATTGATGTCAGGACCATTACGGAATACGCCGAAAGCCATATACCGGATTCATACAATGTGCCCCTTGATCAGATCGGGCTGGGAATCGACAGGATAACCGCCGACAGGGACGCCGTTATACTGGTTTACTGCAAGAGCGGCAACAGGAGCAAGGTCGCGGCCAGGATTCTTTCTGAGATGGGTTATACAAATGTGTATGATTTCGGCGGAATCGTGGACTGGCCGTATGAAACCACTTCCTATTGAACCCGGGAAACCTTATGAGGTGTTTTCAGGTAGAAAACGCCTATAGCCAAACATGGGTTTGATTATTCGGCAAGCGCGGCTGTATAATTTCCCCGGGAAAAGAAGGAGGGCATGCTGTGATTGGTAGTGAAGCAAGTTATGGATGCCCATGGAGTTATCAATGGTAATATTTCCGCGAGTACATCCATTTTGACCCGGCGGGGACCGGTTGAAGCAATGGGGACGAATGGCTTTGATGAGCGGGGCGGATAGTTGCCGAGCTTGTTTTATATTTGTCTGGAGGACAATGACATGGAATCATATGGTTACAACCCGTCTGTTCACATTGCGTCTGATAAAAATCTGGCCGTAGGGCGGGTCATATCGGAGCACCGGGGACTCTATAAGGTGATGACTAAATACGGAGAAGTAAATGCAAAACCCGCCGGGAAAATGTATTATGCCTCCGATGATGAGACTTCGCTGCCTTCGGTCGGGGACTTTGTCGGCATGGTTTGCAACGAAAACCGGGGGGATTCGGTCATAAGTGAGATCCTCCCGAGAAAAAGTGTTTTTGTGCGCAGGGCCGCCGGGATTTCCAACCGGCCGCAGACGCTCGCAGCCAATTTCGACTATGTTTTCATCGTGACGTCGATGAACCTTGATTTCAATATTTCAAGGATTGACAGGTATGTCGCACTGGCTTGGGAAAGCGGCGGGATACCCGTGATAATACTGAGCAAGGCGGACCTTTGCGGCGACAGGGCTGAAATAATCAGTGAGATAAGTAAAAGCCACCCGGGGGTGGACTTCCATATGGTCAGCATCGTCACCGGGGAGGGCATGGAGGAACTGGCCGCCTATTTCAAGGGAAACAGGACTGTGGTCTTCCTCGGGTCGTCGGGAGTGGGCAAGTCATCCCTGCTTAACTATCTTAGCGCCAGGAAAATGATGGAAGTGAAGGAGCTGAGAAACGGTATCGAGAAGGGAAGGCATACGACCACGCACCGCGAGCTGTTCATTTTGCCCGGAGGCGGCGTGGTCATCGATACCCCGGGAATGAGGGAGCTTGGATTGTGGCATGCCGGCGACGGTGTTGAAAAAGGTTTTGCGGAGATTACGGCCTGTATAGCCGCGCTTGCGCAAAACTGCAGGTTTTCGGACTGCGGGCATTCGGGCGAGCCAGGATGCGCCGTAGCGGAGGCCCTTGAAAACGGCGGGCTTGACGCAGATGCATATGAAAGGTATATGAAGCTTCGTAAAGAGTCCATGTTCATGGAAACAAAGATCAGTGAGAAGGCAACTTACGAATCGAGGAAAAAGCAAAGGCAATTCTCCAAGATGATAAAGAATATGAAAAAGGAAACCTGGTGAAGGAGCCATTCCCGGCCGCCGGTGACGACAAGGACCCGGGGACGGTTTATACGTACCGCACGAACGGGCCTTGCGCTAGGGAGTGTACGATCTGCAGGCATCCACATAGGCTTCAATGTTTTCCCAGGGAACCTCGGGTTCTATCATATGGGTGGGGCAGCAGAAGAGTCCTCCGGCAGGTCCTGCGAGGTCAAGATTCTTTTTTACAACCGACCTGACGTCGTCAGGCGTTCCAAAAGGCATGGTTGTCTGTATTCCCACGGTTCCCTTGAAGCTGATCTCGTGGCCGTGCCTTTTGAACAAAGTCCTAAAATCCATGCACTCCGGCTGTATCGGATTGAGGATATCTATGCCGCACTCGATGAAATGGGGGATCAGGGGCTCGACATATCCGCAGGAGTGGTATTCGATCAGGACACCGGGATTCGCATTCTTTGCCGCGGCGAGGATTTTCGCAAACCTTGGTTTTATCCACTCGCAGTACATTGCCTCGCTCATCATCAATGTATCCTGCATTCCCACGTCGTCGCCCGTCAGGATTATGTCGACGCCCGCCTCGGCGAATGCAGTGGCCCTGTGGCAGGAAATTTCCGTTATCCTGTCAAGGTGGTATTCGGCCAGGTCCTTGTCCAGGATCATGTCGGACATAAGCTGTTCCATGCTGCGCAGATACCAGGCGATTTCCCACACCGTGCAAGCCATTGAAGCCTTCGCCGCATAACCCCGGGAATGTATGGCATCCGCTTCTTTTTTCAGATGTTCGGTGCCAGCTCCCAGGTATGCGGGATACGGGTATTCCTCAAACTCGCCGAGGGTGGTGAAATCCTTCATCGGATGGAGGAAATGCTCCATGTGCGCGCAGGCCTCGCTGCCTTTTTCATATCCTATGCCCCATTTGTCTATCCTTATATCGTTTGAATTATTTTTGAAATAGGGCAGGTATGCCGACCTGTCAAGTTCTGCGAATTCAAGGTCGCTTACATATACTTCGGGAAAATCGAAGTACTCCGTGTAGGACTTCTCTATTTCACCGGTCTTTTTGCGGTATTCCAGGACTTTCAAGGGGCATAGCTCGAAACTGACAGGGGCATGGGAATACCCTGTTTTCTTATATAGAGAGAGAAGATTCTCCCGGGGTGTTGAAGCCATAATGCATCCTCCGCCGTTTTATCCACTACATGATAATATATCCGCAAAGGCAAATCAACAGGCAGGCGGCGAAGGCCGTTGCATACGGGAAACGGCCGGTGATTGAAGAAGACGCTTATATGAAATATAATTGAGTCGAATTGGAAAAGGAGCTGTATATGGAAGTTCAATCCGCATCCCGCAAAAGGGTGTTCGACGCATTTGAATTCAGGAAGCCGGACAAGGTGCCCATGGAGCATCATCCGTCGACCAGAGGTTACTTTGACTACGGGGAGAAGATGAGGGACCTCTTCAGGAAGTATCCCGCGGATTTCGGAGACGTGTCCGATGTCGCCATCCCCCTGATACCCGACGGGGCATATGATGAGGACGGACTGTATTACGAGGAGAGGATGGACGACTGGGGAATTCTATGGGCGTACAGGATATTCCAGATCCAGGGACACCCCCTGAAGAGACCCCTTGACGATATATCACGGCTCGATTCCTACAGGCTTCCGCCGGTCCCGTATTCGGATCCGGGCTTAAAGGCGCTGATAGCCCGTGAAAAAGAAAAATATTTCACGATGCGGGGGATGTTCACCCTGTTCGAGAGAATGACCGCCCTTCGTTTGTTCGAGGATGTCCTGATGGACATGTATACTGACGACCCGGGCATAAACAGGCTGGCGGACATGATAACGGATTACTATATGGCGGGGATCGACAACCTGATTGATGCAGGCGTGGACTGCGTGGCTTTCGGGGATGACTTCGGGACCCAGAACGGGCTTCTTATCTCGCCGGAGATATTCAGGAATTTTCTTCGTCCCAGATATCAGAGGATGATTGACAGGGTCAAGGACGCGGGCAAAAAGGTGCATTTCCATTCATGCGGCGCCAACATGGAGCTGCTCGGGGATATTGCAGATATGGGAATCGACTCCTACTGGCCGCAGCTGACCGCATACAACCTGGAGGAATTGGCTGCCTTCCTGAAGAAAAGAAAAATTGCGATAGCCCTGCATTTCAGGGGCGCGATAATGAATTTCGGAACACCCGGGGAAATAAGGCGCAAGGTAAGGGAAACCGCTGAAATTTTCGATGTCAAAAACGGGGGAGGCTGGTTCTATATTGAGGTTGACGACGGATTCCCTTATGAGAACACAAAGGCTTTGTTCGAGGCCGTTGATGAAATAAGATGAATGGATATTTTAAAAGCCCCGGGTTTCACCCCGGGGCTTTTGCTTTATATAGCATTGCATAAATTCCCGGGCAGGCAGCCGGGATGGTCTAGAACTCAACCGACGATATCAGGCGTTTGAGATTCCTGTACCCGGTTTCTATGGCGAACAGCGGTTCCTCAAGTCCCTCGAATTCTATCGAAAGCGTTCCGTCATAGCCATACTGCTTTATTATATTCATGCACTGGCTCAGCGGCAGGTCGCCATGGCCGATGATGGCTCCCCTGAGATATGTGCCGTAACGCGTATAGAACCATCCGGGCCCGGGATTGAAGGCGGATCCGTCCTTGACATGGAAATCCTTGAAATGCACATGGAAGGCGTAGCTTATCAGCCGCCCGACTGCTTCCACGGGATCCTCGTCCACGCACATGAAGTTCCCGACATCGAGCAATACGCCGAAATTATCGTCGTCAACCTCATTGACCAGCATTTCAATCCGTTCGCTGTCCTGTGAATATCTGCCGTGGTTCTCGACCATGGTCCTGATTCCGTGTTCGGCGGCGAACCGGGTGATCCCGCGGCACCCGTCGGCAATGTCCCTAAGATAATACTCGAAGCTGCGCGCGCCTTTTTCACCGCTGCTGAAGCCGAAGGTGGCATCATGGCGCATTTTGTCAACACCAAGGGCATTGGCTACGAGAACTTCCTTCTTCACACGTTCTGTCTCTGCCTCCCGGTCCCCGCCGGAGCCCTTGAGCAGATCCGCGGCGGTGGCATAATTGGCTATTGCCAGGCCCGCGTCGGAACACCTTTTCCGTATCTTGCCGGCAAGATCGATCCGTTCATCGTGGTCCTTTACGGGAAGCCCCGAGAACTCGATTGCGTCAAAGCCCGTTTCGGCCGCTTTGTCGATCATTTCAAAAAAATCCAGCCTGCCGGCGTTGACCAGCCTGCTGTACGAGTATGAACTTACGCCTGTCTTCATAAAATATCCCCCGGTATCAAATTTTCATTTATAATTATAGTTTATGTGAAGGGAAAGGACAATTCAAACAGCAGAACCGTATTGGAACCGGAGCTTTGCTTGCATGCATCGTGCAGCAACCGGGCAATCCCCGCACTTGGTCAGATCAATCCCCTGAGGAATTTCACGGCCCTGCCTATGTCGTCACCTGGATTTTCGCCGACCTCACGCTCTATTGTGAGGAAGCCGTCGAACCCGGACCCGCGGAGCGCGTTGAGGTAAGAGGGGAAGCCTACATCGCCTTCGCCGAGAGGAGTTTCAATGAAAGCCCCGTCCCAGCCGCGGGTGTGGGTTACATAAAGGTCCTCGGGATCGCATTTGACAAGCATCCTGCCGTCCTTGGCGTGGGTATGGACTATGTATGGGGCAAGGTTTACAACGGCTTCCGCGGCGTTTTCACCGATTACCATGACAAGGTTCGCGGGATCAAGGTTGACCCGGATTCCTTCGCATGGAAGCCCGTCGATGAAAGAGCGCAGGACCGATGAATGCTCGGGGCCTGTTTCAATCGCAAAAGACACACCCGTTCCGCCGGCGTATTCGCCCAGCTCAAAGCACGCGTCGCGGATGACCTTGTATCTGTCGTGATTGCTGTCGGAGGGTATCGCGCCCACATGGGTGGTGACGACATTCGTTTCAAGGTCCAGGGCGAGGTCGATTATCCTCTTTGAAAGTTCGATTCTTGCCGGATTATCCGCAGGATGCGAAAAACCTCCTCCGCCGGGGTCGCCGCACAGCGCGGAAACCACGAGGCCATGTGATTTTATGTAATCAAGGAGCTCGATCCTGTCGCGGGCGGTGAGGGCATCAGGGGCCATTTCGCCGCCGGTGGCATAGATCTGAATGCCGTCAGCGCCAAGCGCGGCCGCCTTTTTTATACCTTCCCGTACTGGAAGCCTGAATGAATCGACGATTATTCCTATTTTAAATGACATAACGCACCTCCATGCATATTTTATAATACCCGCCGTACTAATTCCATATATGATTGCAGTCAATCCGTCAAAGGAAACAAAAAGCCGGCGCCATAAGGCGCCGGCCGCATTCCTTTGAATTCGACATCAGCCCAAAAGGCTTATCAATATGCCCGCCGCAACTGCCGAGCCTATGACGCCGGCTACATTCGGGCCCATGGCATGCATCAGCAGATAGTTCGAGGGATTGGCTTCCTGCCCGACCTTCTGTGAAACCCTGGCTGCCATCGGGACTGCGGAAACACCTGCGGAACCAATAAGGGGATTTACCTTTCCGCCGGTCGTCCAGTACATGATTTTCCCAAACAGAACGCCGCCCGCGGTGCCAACTGCGAAAGCAACCAGGCCCAGCAGGATTATAAGCAGCGTTTCAAGGGCGAGGAAATTCGCCGCCGTCGCGGTTGCGCCGACGCTGATTCCCAGGAGTATGGTGACTATGTTTATCAATTCGTTTTGAATCGTCTTTGAGAGCCTGTCTATGACCCCGCTTTCACGTGCGAGGTTCCCGAGCATAAGCATCCCCACCAGCGGTGCCGATGCGGGTATCAGGAGAACCACAAGGATTGTGACGACTATCGGGAATATAATTTTCTCTTTCTTTGAAACCGGTCTGAGCTGCTTCATTTCGACCTGCCGTTCCTTCTTTGTTGTGAGAAGCTTCATGATCGGGGGCTGTATGAAAGGAACAAGCGCCATATATGAGTAAGCGGCCACTGCGATCGCCCCGAGAAGGTGGGGGGCTAGCTTTGTCGCGGTGAATATTGCAGTCGGACCGTCCGCCCCGCCGATGATGCCTATGGCGCCGGATTCAAGTGGTGTGAAGCCGAGGAACTGCGCTCCGATGAAAGTAAAGAAAATGCCAAGCTGCGCCGCGGCACCCAATAAGAATGTCTTCGGATTTGCAATAAGCGGGCCGAAATCGTTCATCGCCCCGACACCCATGAATATCAGGGGAGGGAAGACGCCGGATTTGATCCCGATGTAAAACAAATCGAGAATCCCGCCCTTTTGGAGAATCATCATATAATCGGGCTTGAACTCGGGATTCGCGGAATCAGACCAGAACTCGGCATGGTACATCTGCGCGCCGGGCAGGTTTGTCAGAAGCATGCCGAAGGCTATCGGTATCAGCAAAAGCGGCTCGTACTTTTTCACGATGCCCAGATACAAGAGGAAGCAGGATATTATGATCATCAGAAGCTGCTGCCACGTCATGGTCATGAATCCTGAATCGTTGATTAGTTTTCCTATCGCATTGACAAAATCCATATTACATTACATCCTTATTTGCTGACCAGTTCATTCCTGCCCGCAAGGTTCCATGCCGGTGCGTCGGAAGAAACCCGGTTGAAGGGCCTTACCTTTATCCTGCATTCAGGTGAAAGGCCGGCTTGCGCCAGGCCCGCCATTATTGCAGCTGTTATCACGGCGATGAGCTCGTCGCCGCTTTCATCCATTGCAGGAGATCCTTCGAGGGGTGTCCCAACGGATGATCCCCTGGCCTTTTTTTTATTCAAGGGCTTCGATCCGTTTCCATTCTTCATGACCTTGCCAAACAGATATATAAAGAATGACAGTGCTATAAGGGCAAGAAACACAACGGATATTCCTACTAATGACTGCAGCCACATTACGGACGGCCTCCTTTTTTTACGTTTCAGTAGGTAATTTATCATAATTCGCATGACGCGTCAATAAAAGCAGGAGCATTTGGCGGGTATTGCGCGGCGGGCGGCGGATCTGCAAAATACCGATTAACATTCAAACCAAAGCTGACCCACGCCCCCTCCCGGAGGACCTGCCCCGGTACGGGCATTCAATTGAAGAAGGCGTGCTCTTATGGTATATTATATGTAATATTCTCTGTTTGGAGGGGTACCTATGGCACAAAAGAAAAAACCGGCCAAAAAGGCAAGGAAGAAGAGGCCTTCGATCTTCAAGGAAGTCGTGGGAATACTGGTCATCATGTTCGGTGTGCTGGTATTCTTCGGTATATTCTTTGAGGCTTCAACCGGCGTCTTCGGCAAGGTGACGTCAAACCTGCTGTCCGGGCTGATTGGATGGACATACCATATATTCCCTTTTCTAATAATAATCCTCGGCATGTTCCTTGTATTCACTTCATATGAAATAAACTGGGAAAGGCGCTCGGTACTCATCCTTTTGATGCTTTTGCTGGCCGCATGCTTCTTCCAGCTCACTTATATAGATAAATTCGGAAATGTCTTCAAGGAATTACCGTTCTTCAGAAAGTTCCAGGCGTTTTATGAATACGGAACCGACGGCAAGGCCGTGGGAGGAGTCTTTGGAGCAATAATAGTCAACCCCATGATAGCCATCTTCGGCATAGCGGGAACATATGTGGTCCTCATAGCATTGTCGCTGATTGATGTCATACTGGTTACCAACAGCAGCTTCAGGGCATTTTTCATCAATGTGAAGAATGGGATAAAGGCTTTCTTCAGGTGGATGTTCGAGAGTTTCAAGCCAATCGAAGAACAACAGGGCACCAAGGGCGGGGCTAAAAAAAGATATGCGGCTGAAGCCGGGGTGGAGGAGGATGCCCTCGGGCAGCTCCGGTTCAGGCAGACCAACAGGAAAAAGCAAATTGATTTCACTGTCGAGGAAAGCGGAAAGAAAGAGGACATAAGCCTTCTGGGGTCGGAGGAAACGGAAAGGGAACAGGACCCCGGGATAAGGAAGGCGCTTCGCAGGACAAGGGCGGCGCTTTCCCGCGATAATTCGGAAACGGCTGAGGCGGCGAAGCAGACCGCCAAGGAAATTAAGGAAACGGCCCCGCGTAAAAACGCCAAGGGATATATATTCCCGCCCCTGAGCCTGCTTGACGACTTTGCCTATGATGACGGACGGGGCGACAATTGCGAGCAGATATCCGAGCTGCTTGAGGAGACCCTGGCTAGTTTCGGCGTCGAGGCAAAGGTTGTAAGCTATTCAAGGGGGCCTACGGTCACAAGATACGAGCTCCAGCCCAAGAGCGGGGTCAAGGTAAGCAGGATAACCAGCCTTGCGGACGACATAGCGCTGAACCTGGCGGCAAGGGATGTAAGGATAGAGGCCCCGGTGCCGGGCAAGGCCGTCGTGGGCATAGAGGTCCCCAACAAGGAGAAGTCAATCGTATCCCTCAAGGAGATACTTGCTTCCAAGGAGTTCATAAATAATCCGAGCCCGGTCGCGATAGCGATAGGCAAGGATATCAGCGGAAGGGTAATCGTGGCCGATGTCCGGAAGATGCCGCACATGCTGATCGCAGGTGCGACAGGCTCGGGCAAGAGCGTATGCATCAACTGCATAATAACATCCGTGCTGTACAAGTCGTCGCCCGATGATGTCAAGCTCCTGATGATTGATCCCAAGAAAGTGGAGCTGGGCAACTATAACGGCATACCGCACCTGCTGATACCGGTTGTCAACAATGTAAAGAAGGCCGCGGGCGCGCTCAACTGGGCTGTGACGGAAATGACGGGAAGGTACGACACTTTCAGCAAGGAAGGCGTAAGGGACATTGACGCATACAATAAGAAGATGGAGGGTATCGAGGGCGCTGAGAAAATGCCGCAGATACTCATTATAATAGATGAGCTGGCTGACCTGATGGCATCCGCGCCGGGCGAGGTGGAGGAATCCATATGCAGGCTGGCACAGCTGGCAAGGGCGGCCGGAATGCATCTGGTCATAGCCACGCAAAGACCCTCGGTCAATGTAATAACGGGGCTTATCAAGGCGAACATACCATCGAGGGTTGCATTCTCAGTTGTTTCCCAGGTGGATTCGAGGACGATAATAGACATGGCGGGGGCGGAGAAGCTCCTCGGGATGGGCGACATGCTGTTCCACCCGATAGGACTTACGAAACCAGTGAGGATGCAGGGGGCTTATGTGGGCGACCATGAGATTGCCAAGGTAACGAAGTTCATCAGGGAGCAATCCGAGGAATCCTCATATGACGAGGATGTCATAGACAAAATCAATATAAGCGAGGACGGCGGGGCGTCCAATGATCCCGGGGAGGCAGACCAGCTGCTCAATAAGTCGATAGACCTGGTCGTCGAGGCGGGGCAGGCATCGGTTTCATATCTTCAGAGGAAACTGAAGGTGGGATACGCCCGCGCCGCAAGAATCGTCGACCAGATGGAGGAGCGGGGAATAGTGGGGCCTTTCGAAGGAAGCAAGCCCAGGCAGCTCATGATAACGCGCGAGGAATGGGCGGAGATGCAGATGCACAGCCCTGACGAATATTAAAAAAGGAGAACAAATGCAATGGATAACAATGAAAGGGCATATCAGGAGGCCGCCAAAGCCGTGAAGGAGCGCAGGGACTTCTACCAGCACCTGGTGGTGTATGTGGCGGTCTGCACGTTTTTGTCGGTGATGACGCTGTTTGTGTGGGGAGGCAAATTCTGGCCCGTATTCGTTATTTTCGGATGGGGCATCGGGGTTGCCAGCCACGCCGTTTCCACATTCCTGGGCAAGGAATGGGAAAGAAAGAAAATAAACGAGTACCTTGACAAACACGGCGACAAGGGCGAAGATAATTAAAAAATAAATACTTTCAGATACATAAGGAGATAAAAATGGGAGCTGAGATACTGGACGGCAGCGGGCTTGCCGAAAGGATGAAGGAAGAAATGAAGGCCAGGGTGGCAGCGCTGAAGGCGCGGGGCATAGAGCCCGGGCTGGCTGTCGTGCTGGTGGGTGAAAACCCGGCATCGCAGATTTATGTAAGGATGAAGAAGAAGGATTGCGAGACGGTGGGGATCAAATCATATGAATTCCTGAGGGACAAGGATACGCCGGAACAGGAGCTGCTGGATTTAATAGATGAGCTGAACAAGGATCCCAGGGTCCACGGGATACTGGTGCAGCTTCCTCTCCCCGGGCATATAGACGAACTGAGGGTTCTTGAAAAGATAGCGCCTGAAAAGGACGCGGACGGATTCAATCCGATAAATGTCGGCAGGCTTGTCGCCGGCGCTGAGGGAATGATACCCTGCACGCCTGCGGGGGTCATGGAGCTCATCAAATTATCCGGGGTTCCCATCAAGGGAAAGGAATGCGTCGTCGTGGGCAGAAGCAATATAGTCGGCAAACCCACGGCAATCCTTCTCCTGAGGGAACACGGCACAGTTACCATATGCCATTCCCGCACCACCGACCTTCCGTCGGTCACAAGAAGGGCGGATATCCTTGTGGCCGCCGTCGGCATAGCCAATTTCATAAAGGCGGACATGGTCAAGCCGGGCGCGGTGGTCATCGATGTGGGCATCAACCGGCTTGAGGGAAAGAAGGTCGCCGGGGATGTCGATTACGAGGGCGTTTCCAAGATCGCCGGATTCATCACCCCTGTACCGGGCGGGGTTGGCCCAATGACCAGGGCGATGCTTTTGGAAAATACACTCAGGGCGGCGGGCAAATGAAAACGGTGGCCTTTTCCACGCTGGGATGCAAGGTCAACCAATATGATACAGATCTGATGAAGTCCGCTTTCTCGGACAGGGGGTATTCCATCGTTGAACCCGGCGGGAAGGCGGACATACATATAATCAACACTTGCACGGTCACATCCACGGCGGCGAAAAAATCGAGGCAGGCGGCGGGAAGGGCGAGGAAGGCCAATCCCCGTTCCATTGTTGTTCTAACCGGGTGCCTGGGACAGCTTGAGGGCGCTGATGTACTTGCGATTACAGGCGCAGACATAGTAACGGGCAATGCAGGGAAAAACATTATCGTGGACATTGTTGAGCGATTCGACGGCAGGCCCGTATCGGCGGTGGGGGATATATTCGAGTGCCGGGATTATGATCAAAAGGGAGTGTCGCTGCAGGATTCAAGGACCAGGGTTTATATCAAGGTTCAGGACGGGTGCAACAACTACTGTTCCTATTGTGCGATTCCATATGCAAGGGGAAGGTCGAGGAGCAGGAACCCCGTGGATGTCATGGAGGAAATCAGAAGCCATGCCGAAAACGGCGCAAGGGAAGTTGTAATAACAGGCATACACCTCGACTCCTATGGAAAGGATCTCGAGGGGGTTTCCCTGGTGGGTCTTCTGGAGGAAATCGACCGCATCGATGGTATAGAGAGAATCAGGCTTGGTTCGCTTGAGCCGCTGTTCATCAACCTGGAGTTCGTTAAAAGAGCTTCATGCATTAGAAAGCTCTGCCCGCATTTCCATCTGTCGCTGCAGAGCGGATGCGATGAAACCTTGGCAAGAATGAGAAGGAGATACACGAAGGGGATGTACAGACAGGCGGTTGACATTCTGAAGAAGCATATTCCGGGATGCTCGTTCACTACCGACGTCATTGTCGGATTCCCGGGGGAAACGGATGAGGAATTTGCAATGACCGAGGAATTTGTATCGGAAATTGATTTTCTCAAGGTGCATGTGTTCAGATTCTCGCCGCGCAAAGGGACCGCTGCCTTCACAATGAAGGGAAGGGTGCCGCAGGGAATTATCAATGACAGGGCTGCCAGGATTTCGAAGGCGGCTTCAATTTCCCGAAAAAGATTCCTGGATGATTACATAGGAAGAACCGTTTACGTTCTGGCGGAGCAGCCGTCGCACGACATCCCCGGGGCATGGGAAGGACACTCGCCGGAGTATATCAGGATTGCGTTCATGGCTGATGACATAAGTCCCAATGACAGCGTCCTTGTAAAAATAAACGGCATAAGGGATGAATTTGTACTGGGAAGCTTGCATGTGTATATATAGATATATTAATATATGTATAGCCGTAATTTGAATGGAGGGATGACATGTCCGGTGAAACACAGAAATTCAATATGAATCTAGACAGCCCGAACAAGGCCCGGGACATAATTCTGCTTGTATGCAGCGCCCTGGAGGAAAAGGGCTATAATCCGATGAATCAGTTCGCAGGCTATCTTCTTTCTGGGGACCCGACATACATTACGAGCTACAACGGCGCCCGTAATGCAGTGAGAAGGCTCGAGCGCGATGAAATCATCGAGGAATTGGTAAAATACTATCTTCAGAATAAATAATCCGGTCGTTCTGGGAAATACCGGCATTGAAGTGTCGCGCCTGTGTTTCGGCTCGCTTACGATGGGCCCTCTTCAGGCGAATCTCAGTCTTGGTGAAGGCAGTGAAATCATGGCTCACGCCTTTCGCAGGGGAATCAACTTCGTGGACACGGCCCAACTTTATGAAACATATGAATATATCCGGTTGGCGGCGCTCAGGTCGGGCGTGGATCCGGTGGTATCCACAAAGTCTTATGCTTATGATGAAAAACAGGCGGCAAAAGCCCTCGAGGAGGCAAGAAGGATGCTCGACAGGGATGTAATAGATATCTTCATGCTCCACGAACAGGAAAGCAGGCTGACACTGAGGGGCCATAGGGATGCCCTGGAATTTTACATGGGCCAGAAAGCCCTTGGACGCATAAGGGCGGTCGGCGTCTCGACGCATAATGTCGAAGTGGTGGATGCCGCTGCGGGTATGGACGGAATTGATGTCATCCACCCCATTTTCAACAAGAAGGGGATCGGAATCGGCGACGGCGGGGCGAATGACATGGAGAAGGCCATTGAAAAAGCTTCGGCTGCGGGAAAGGGCATATTTTCAATGAAGCCGCTTGGCGGCGGCAACATGATAAACATCTACCGCGAGGCCATGGAGTATGTCCTTGGGAACAACTCCATACATTCGGTTGCCGTCGGCATGAGAAGCGTAGCCGAAGTGGAGATGAACATAGCGGTTTTCAACGGCGTGACCGCGGACCCGGGGATACAGGAAACGGTTTCTTTACAAAACAGGAAATTGCATATAGAATCTTGGTGTGAAAAATGCGGGAATTGCATCAGACGATGCCGGCAGGAAGCCCTCTCGATGAAAGACGGCCGGATTGCGGTCGATGCAGGCAGGTGTGTTCTGTGCGGTTACTGCTGTGCGGTTTGCCCGGTTTTTGCTATTAAGGTGTTTTGAGGGACAAATGGTTATTTTGGGGATTGATTTCGGGAACAGAAGGATAGGGCTTGCCAAAAGCGACTCCATGGGGATGCTGGCATCAGGCCTCGATACACTTGAATGGAACAACGATCTTGAAAAACCTGTTGCATATATAGCTGATTTGACAAAACGGCTGAAAATTGAAAGAATAGTTGTCGGAATGCCCAGAAACATGGACGGCAGCTATGGTGAAAGGGCAAGGGCGACGGATACATTCGCCGGGAGGCTCCGTGAGGCGGTTGATGTTGACGTGGTCATGTGGGACGAGAGACTGACCACCAGCGCGGCGCTCAGGACGCTGAGGGATCAGGGAAAGAAAACAGGAAGGGACAAGGGTGCGGTCGACAGGGTCGCCGCATGCCATATATTGCAATCCTATCTTGATAGCTTGTAAACGGGAGGTTCTGATGAACAAGGATGAAGGAATAATAACCCTGGAAGATGAGAACGGAAAGATGATCGACATGCATGTCGTCGAGATGCTGGAGCACATGGGAATCAAGTATGTGCTTCTTCAAAGCGCGGACGAAAGCGATGAGACTTCATATATATTCAGGTTCAGGGAGGATGTGGATTTCGACCGCCTGGAGAGCATTGACGACGACAAGGAGCTCGAGGATGTATTAGAGTTGTTCGATAAGAAAATTTCAGATTACGGACATGTTAATTAGGAGGCACTAATGAAGAAGTTACTTGTACTGGTTTTGATTGCAATGCTTGCGGCGGGATTCGCCGGATGCAAGGAAGGGGAAGTTTCCGGAAACACCCCCGGGCCATCCGAAACAGCCTCTGCCACGGCTTCTCCCGTTGAGTCCGGGACACAGGATCCCACGGCAAGCCCGGAAACGAGCGCGGAACCAAGCGAGGAGCCGGGGGAAGATCCAACCCAGAGCCCGGAACCTTCGGAAGAGCCTGTTGAAGGGGGCTTCAAGGTTCCGGTCAAAGGCACCAGGCCATGGGCGGTCAGCATAGACAATCAAGGCGAGATACCTTTCCCTCAGGGCGGGCTTGAAGATGCCCAGATAGTTTACGAGCTTCCCGTGGAGGGAGGAGTGACAAGATATCTTGCCCTTTTCTGGGATGCGGATGTAGATTTGATCGGTCCGGTAAGGAGTGCCAGGGACTATATGCTTGATTGTTTCGCCCCGTATGACGCCCTGTTCATGCATGTCGGCGGAAGCCCTCAGGCATTGGCGGACCTGAGGGACAACAAGCAGCTTGTATCGCTTAACGCAATGATCAACGCCTGGCCCATATACCGGGATCTGACCAGCGACCCGAAGAACTGGCAGGACACATTCGCCACGGGCGAGAGAATAAACGAATATCTTTCCGATTATGCGATCACAACCATTACAACCAAGGGAATCGTCCCAAAATATCATGATGAGATGACTGAGGCCGCCGCAGGACTCTCGGCGACAACGATCAACATTTCATATTCAAAGAATGGCAGCAGATGCGCATATATTTACGACAGCTCCCTGATGCTGTATTTCAGGAACCGCGACGGGAAATCGCATATCGACAAGAACACCGGCAAACCGATAGGTGTGGCCAATATAATCATTCAGAAGGTTGACTCCAGGATCATAGCGGGCGATACCGAGGGAAGGCTTGAGGTCGACATGGTCGGAACCGGCACGGGATATTTCATAAGCGGGGGAAAGAGCGTCGACATAACATGGGAAAAAACGGAACGCTTCGGACCTACGGTATATTACGGACCGGACGGCAAGGAAATAGTGCTCAATCCCGGCAACACATGGATACAGGTCACTACGCCCACCACATCGATAATGATATTGTAAAAAGCCGCACCACTGACACAATAAATGGAAGTACATTAAAAAGGCAGCATCCGCTGCCTTTTTAATGCTGCGGCGGGTTGTTCCGTTCAATAGTAAAAACCCGCAAACAATTAAGTTTACGGGCTTCCTGTGGTCGGAGTGACTGGATTCGCCATGCGCCTTTGCTCCTTGTGGCGCAGCCCCGTGTTTTCAATGAAAACACTCGGACAAGTTCGAATCCCACCGGCGTACCGCAGGCATGCGGCATTTCCCCGGCCGAGGAACGCTGGCGCGCATTGAGGCATCAGCGACGTACCGGAACCGCATGCGGTCAGGGTGAG
>JAFGQE010000141.1 GCA_016935835.1 Clostridia bacterium
GTATCGCCACACCAACGGCCTGCGCGATTATCCCAAGCGGCATCTGCCATGTCTTGCCCGCCACTTCCAGTGCGCTCAGGCTGCCTTCGTCATAAAATGTCGTATAGTATTTTGATATTATGAAATTCACCTGTATGAATGCGGATGTAAAGAGCGTTGGGACTGCAAGCCTTACCATCCTGAGAAAATCCGGATGATTCAAATGAAGCTCGGGCCTGTAATTCCTTAGATGCTTTATCGTGAACGACAGCTGCAGGATGAAATACAGGAACGAGCATATGACTATTCCCAGCACGACTTTCTCCGCCCCATAGTTGTCGGCGACGTTGGAATTGCTGAGGAATATTATGCTCAGGACAGTGGCCAGATTATATGCGCACGGCCCGAACGCCGCGACCGCGAACCTTGAATATGAATTCAGGATCCCGTTGCAGAATCCCGACAGCATCATGAAGAAGGATATTGGCATCAGTATCCTGGTCAGCCTCACCGCGAGCTCCATCTTCTCGGGCGGCGCATCCTTGAATCCTTCAGCGATCAACCCCATGAACTGCGGTGCGAAGACAACGCCAAGGATGCAGATTGCAAGCATTACAAGCATCATCACATTGATGTATGTGCCTACGACCTTCCATCCTTCCTTTTCATTGGATTTCTCGACATATCCCGTCAGCATCGGTATCAGCGAGGCTGCGATCGCACCGCCCACCAGCAGGCCGTACATCAGGTCGGGAATCTGGAAAGCCGCATTGTATGCATCGGCCACGCTGCTGAATCCGCCCATGCGCGCGGGTATCAGGGCCGTCCTCAGAAACCCGAGCAGTCTGCTGATTAGAACCGAAACCATTATCATGGTCGCCGTACTCCTGAAGCTGGCTCTTTCCGTCAATGGGGCATCCTCCGTCTATTGTTTGTCATCCAGTTTGCGTCTGATCATGTCAAGTGCGTTCAGGCAGGCGGCATGGCGTATCCGGTCGCGCCCTCCCCAAAGGTTAAGTTTCACGACCGCCGTTCCATTTTCATCCGCAAGGGCAATGTATACCAGTCCAACGGGTTTTTCATCGCTTCCCCCGCCGGGACCCGCGATGCCGGTTATCGCCAGCCCAAGGCATGCCCCCGCGGTTTTCCTTGCACCCGCCGCCATTTCCTCCGCGGCCTGGCTGCTTACCGAGCCGAATCTTTCTATGGTTTCCTCCGAAACACCGAGCAGGTCCGTCTTAGATTTGTTTGAATAAGCGACCACACCGCGTTCAAGCACCGCCGATATTCCCGGTATGTCGGTCAGCATGGATGCAAGCATTCCGCCGGTGCAAGACTCCGCGATTGATATCGTGGCATTGCTAGAAATCAGCATGTCCGCGACTTTCTCATGAAGTTCCTCGTTTTTATATGAATATATATATTGCCCGAGCCTCTCCTCTATTTTGGAAAGCACCGGCTCCATCATCGAGTCCGGGTCCTCAATCCCGGGGATATATTTCACGGTTACCCTGAGGGTGATTTCGCCTTTCTTTGCGTAAGGTGCGATAGTAGGGTTCGTCTGCGCCGTGACAAGGTCGCTTATCCTGTCCTCCATAGCCGATTCCCCTATGCCGAACATCCTGATGAAAACGGATTGCAGCCTGTATCTCGCGCCGCGCATGAAATAGGGCAATACGGTGTTCTCAAACATCGGTTCCATTTCCCACGGGGGACCGGGTAGCATGATCACAACCTTGCCGTCCTTTTCTATGATGCATCCCGGGGCGGTCCCGTTGTCATTCCTGATGATTATGGAATCCCGGGGGAAATACGCCTGCTTTTCGTTGTTCCTGCAGACTTCCCTTCCCCTCTGTGCGAAAAATGCGTATATGCCGTCGAGCGTTTCCTTGTCGGGAATCAATTCCAGGCCGAGAACGCCGGCGACGGTTTCCTTGGTCAGGTCGTCCTGAGTGGGCCCGAGCCCGCCTGTAAGAAGAACCACATCCGCGCGGGAGAGCGCAACTTCAAGGCACTTCGACAATCTTTCCCTGTTGTCCCCTACCACAGTGTGGTAATACACATATACGTCGGCGTCCGGAAACCGCGACGAAACATACCTGGCGTTCGTATTGTTGATCTGGCCCATCAGGAGCTCGGTTCCGACCGCTATGATTTCTGCTGTCAATTTTTTATTCCCCCTATTGATCGTAGACTTCCCTGGCTGTAAGCACAAGGAAGCCGGCCGCCTCTAGGCTTTCCGTAGCCCTGCCGCAGTCCTCGACCCGGAGTATGACGTTGGCCTTGTGGCTCGTCTTTGATATGAAGGCGTATATATATTCGACGCTTATCCTGTCCTCGTGCAGCACCTGAAGGGCCTTTGCCAGCCCTCCCGGCTCGTCCGCTATTGAAATTGCTATGACCTCGGTTATGCTGACCGTGAAGCCTTCTTTTTTAAGCGCGTTCTCCGCCAATTCGGGTTTGTCGACTATCAGCCTGAGGATTCCGAATTCAGTCGTGTCGGCAATTGACAGCGCCCTGATGTTGATGGCGGAATCGCTTAGGATCCGGGTGACCTGGGCTACCCTACCTTCTTTGTTTTCAAGAAATACGGATATTTGTTTTACCAGCATGACTTTTCCTCCTTATATATTCCTGTTGTCGATCACCCTCTGCGCCTTGCCTTCGCTTCTGGCCAGGGTCTTGGGTTCGACCAGAGTCACCTTGGCGCTTATCGCCAGCGCGCTCTCAATATTGAACCTGAGTTTTCTCTCAAGGTCCTCTATTCTCTTGACCTCGTCGGAAAACAGGGCTTCCGTCATTTCGACCTGGACTTCCAGGGCATCCATCGAACCGGCTTTGGAGACAATGAGCTGATAGTGCGGGGCCGTCTCGCCCAGCTCAAGCAGCACGCTTTCAATCTGCGTCGGGAATACGTTGACTCCCCTTATGATCAGCATGTCGTCGGTGCGCCCGGTTACCTTTTCCATCCTTACCGAAGTCCTTCCGCACGCGCAGACTTCGTTTGCCAGTTTCGATATGTCCCTGGTCCTGTATCTCAGCAACGGAAGCGCTTTCTTCGTTATTGTGGTAAACACTATCTCGCCCTTCTCGCCGTAATCAAGCACTTCCTCCGTATCGGGATTTATTATCTCAGGTACAAAATGGTCGTCATTGATGTGCAGGCCGCATTTTTCAGGGCATTCCTGCGAGACCCCCGGTCCGATTATCTCGCTCAGGCCGTATATGTCCAGCGCAAGCACGCCGAGGCGCCTTTCAATGTCCCTGCGCATGTTCTCGCTCCAAGGCTCGGCCCCGAAGATTCCGGCCTTCAGTTTTATCCTGGATCTGTCAATGCCCGATTCCTCAATCACCTCGGCCAGGTACAGGGCATAGGACGGGGTGCAGGAAATTATCGTCGAGCCGAAGTCGAGCATCAGCTCAAGCTGCCTTTTCGTGTTTCCGCCTGATATGGGTATGACGGCCATGCCTATTTTCTCGGCGCCGTAATGTATTCCCAGGCCTCCGGTGAAAAGCCCGTATCCGTATGCGTTCTGCAGGATATCCGACCTGGTCGCCCCGCATGCGCTTATGGTCCTTGCCGTAACCTCCGCCCATATGTCTATGTCTCCCCGGGTATACCCGACCACGGTTCTTTTGCCGGTCGTGCCGCTTGACGCATGTATCCTTACCACTTCGTCCATTGGCACCGCAAACAACCCGTATGGATAGTTGTCCCTGAGATCGTCTTTGTAGGTGAAGGGCAGGTCCCTAAGATTGTCCATGCCCTTTATGTCGCCGGGAAGAATCCCGGCATCGTCCATTTTCTTTTTGTAGAAAGGAACGTTCCCGTAGACATGCGCCACGGTTTCCCGCAGCCTGTCCCCCTGAAGGCTGTGCTTCTCATCATTGCCCATGCATTCGTACTTCGGATTCCAGATAGTCATTTGCAAATACCTCGCTTCAATTCTATATTATGGGGCTGTTATTTTCAATGCCGTATATATAAAAGCCCCGTCTCGCAAAGAGACGGAGCTTGATCCGCGGTGCCACCCTTTTTCCCGGCGATGCCGGGCCCTTGGGAATAACGGTTCCAATCCGCCGTCTCTTAGTCGTTATCTTTCGGAAACGGAGCTCCCGCATGAAATTTCAATTTTCCCGGAGCCCGGAATCCTTCCACCGGCGGATTCCTCTCTTTTGGGACGGGAAACTTACTTTGTGCGTTCACAGCCTTTTGGTTATTGCAAATATTATATTATCGCAGTTCCAGCCTGTCAAACTTTCCCTGAAGACCCGGTGGACTTTCGTTCCTTCACCCGATGACGATTCCCCGTATGAAAAAAATCATGCCGCGCCGATTGCCGGACGGCTTTCAGACCATCCCGCTTTACTTCTTTGGATTCCCCGCCAAGCATGGCTGCCCGCCGGCGCTCAGCCGCATGGGAACGAATTGTACATGACATTAAGGGAACCCGCGTCATAGACCGATTCGATTACGTATCCCCCGTCCTCAACGTTGTATGTGGATTTCTCAAGTCTCAGTCCCGCGCCGGTGGAAACAAATGTCAAGACCCCCGCGGGAGCTTCATCAGTTGCCCCGTGGATTGAAAAATACACCATGCCGATCTGTACGAATTCCTTGAACAGAGTATAGTAATCGCTTCCGTCCGTTATCATCAGGATGAAATCCTGGCCGTCGTCCCACATCATCTCCCCGGATGCATCCCTTTCAGCCGATGTATAAAGGGCTGTGATTTCATCCGTTCCGTCGCCGTCAAGGTCATGGCCGTAATAGTCGATGAGCGTCCATTCGTTTCCCTCGAGGGGGCTGGTCTTCGACGGTCCTCCGAACCTTGGCTCAATCTCCCCGGCTATTTTTTCCATGCACTCGTCAAGCTCTTCCTGCAGGATGGCCATCTGCCCGCGCAGGTTCTCTTCGCGCTCAGCTGCCGCATCTTTTTCATTGTTGAGAGCCGCCACTTCTGCCTCCAGTCTTTCGACTTCTGACCAGGCTGTTTCCGTGCCCGCCGAGCAGCCGGCAGTCAACAAAACCGCAATAATTATAAACAACAGCAATTTATTCTTCATTTTTAACCTCCACGGAATGGATTCCCGCGGGATTTCCTTCTGAACAGGAGAACCGGACCTCTCCCGGAACCCGGGCAATCCGTCTATAATAAGTTTATATCACAAAGCATTCCATTTTTCAAACAGCCCCTTTACCAAAGCGTTCCTCAGCTATATCAGCAGATTGCAACCAGTCAATCCACATGATCCGTTGCATCATATTTCTACTTTAATATGATTGATAGGATGATTTCCCGATCCTGGCATTCTGCTCGTCAATAAACTCTTGCATTCCCCTTTTTTGAGCTTCTTTTTTATATTCGGCAATTCCTTGCACAGTGCCTGTATTACCGTTCTTGATGCTTTCCATTATGGCATTTGCTCTCAATCCGAACTCTCTGGCATAGTCTGATTTTTCAACGTTATAATTCGGGTATATCGCAGACCAAGGTATATTATAGAACGCTTTATTCGTTGATTGTTCCAAGATGATACACTTATGTTCGCATTTAACATTTTCACTTGTATCTTCCATAAAGACACTATCTATTTCATACGTATACAATGCAAATGCCAGCTATCTATATGCCAAGTTAATTCCTTCGAGCACTTGAATCCATCCTGAACGCTCCGCAGTGTGCCTATAGCTGTAGATTGCCTCATCAATTAGGGATTTGTTTTCCAAAATATCATTGATAGTAAGAAGAGCTATTCCTGAAGCCGTATAATTTAAATATCTGAGCTCATTAGTTGCAGTATCTTCTTGATGATAATACATCTTGCTCGTGCCAAAATATTGACCAAGCAGCTCGTTCGCAGCTTTTCTCGATTGCATCATATTATAATATGCATTGATGCTTTCAGTTTTATCATTTTCAACAATTGGTTTTAACCTTCCTCCATTTTCGTCAAGGTTGGAATAAATTCCTATGAACCCCTCTGAATAAGTTGCATCAATACTATAATGACTTATTTGATCAGTATAAACCTTGTCCTTTTCTCCGAAACTCAAGTCAAGCGCCCCCTCGCCAGATAAAGCGATTTTCAATATGCTTTCAGTTTTATTTGCGATATTTTCAGTCTTGCATAACACTGCCAAACAAATAGGGTAATATTTTTCTTTGATTAGAAATTCTTTATTGTCACCCTCAAGATAAAACCCAAAAACCACATTACTGTTTCTATTATGGCTTCCATATGTTGAGGCTAAATGAATCTTCTCCCCCATATTATTATCCAAATCTATAATAAATGCATTATCCTTCAACCATTTGATAAAGGATATTGCATTTATGAAGTTTTCGTTTAATATTGCATTCTCATACTTTCCTTTATGAGGATTATAAACAACAACATCAGCGCCATCAACATAGCATCCGAAAGCCCTGAATATATCCGCGAAATCCTGAAGTGCCGAGTATTTACTATAACCCAAAATATATGAATCCATTATTCCATTTCCATCCGGATCTTCTTTTGCTATGTATTTTGCATACTCGCTAAAACTTTCTATGTCCTTCGGAATAGAGAAACCTCCGCTGCTCAGCCAGTCCTCATTGTAGCTTCTATAGGTAATTATGTTTGTGTTAGTCAGTGGGAATCCCCAGACATGCCCATTTGAATCCCTGAAACTATCCATTACATTTGAGTTTATGTTGTTCAAAGAAGGTATATCATCCAAATAATATTCCACGGATGTGATAAGTCCTTGTTCTTTTAGTTTGTTTAAATCCTCATAGTTATTTATATAAACAAATCCCTCCAAATCAGATGTCTCTGTTAGCATATCTATATCAATTCCAAAATTCAAATAATCTTCATCTTGCTCATCAGCGAACCGAATCTAATCAATGTATTCCAGTTCAATTTTCACTTCATATTTGTCTTCAATGTAATTCTCCCATGAATTTATATAAGAAGCGGAGGGAATCAAGCTCCTATATGCCGGACAATAGAGCTTTATTATTTTATCGTTTTGAAAAAGTCGGTTTCCGTTTGTTGGTGTCTGTAATTCACACCCCGACATTAGTGTCACGCTGAATGTCAATAGCAAACTCAGCCATAGGATTTTTTTCATAATCTCCCGCTTTTGTTTTCTAATTTATTTTATGCTTATCTCAATATAAACCGTTAAATTTATTATACTTTTTCATAATCTATTGTCAATTGCAGAGACATAACGATTGATTAACTCTATTGAATGGGAAACAGAATTCCCGCGGGAGCATGTAAAAATTGCAAGCAATATACCGGGATGGAAGGGGAGGCAAATCATCCGGAATCGAAGTCAGTAAAGGGATAATTTATAAGGCAGCCTGACGAAGGCTTCAGAAAGAATAAGGTACAAAAGATATTAAGTGTATGTAAACCGGATGATTACTGCTCTTGGAGAAGTTGCCTTCCGGACCCCAAGCCTGAAGTGGCAACAGCAGCGCTGACGGGTTGCTTGCCTGAGGGTTGATTCTTTTCCTGACCAATGATTACAGCCCCTTTGCCAATCAGCTGATATTGATATATAATTCGTTCTATGTTTTTGAAATATATTCCGCGGGGGTACTATGGTAGATATAGTTGAGGTCAGGGATTTAAAGGGACTCAAGAAATTCGTGAAGTTTGTGAACGACCTTTACAAAGACAACGAATACTTTGTCCCGGACCTGGTGGTCGATGAGGTCAACACACTGAGAAAAGACAAGAACCCCTCGTTTGAGACTGCCGAGTCCGTGTTTTATCTTGCGTACAAGCAAGGCAGGCTGGTCGGCAGGATAGGGGTCTTCATAAACCACAAGAGCAACAGCAAGTGGGACCAGAAGAATGCGCGCTTTACGCATTTTGACTTCATTGACGATCCCGAGGTATCAGGCGCGCTTATGGACGCCGCCCGCAAATGGACCGTGGAACGGGGATACGAATGCCTTCACGGGCCGCTCGGCCTCACCGACATGGACCATCAGGGAATGCTTGTGGAGGGGTATGAAGAGCTTGATATGTTCATAACCATCTACAACCATCCGTATTACATCGAGCATATGAAGAACCTGGGTTTTGAAAAAGAAGTGGACTGGGTCGAATATCAGATCCTCGTGCCCCGGGAACCCTTGGAAAAGTATGCCCGTATATCCGCGATAGTCAATAAGAAATACGGTTACAAGCTGATTGAGTTCAAGCATAAAAAAGACATACTTCCCTGGGCCCAGCGCGTTTTCGACCTTTACAACACGGCCTACGAGCCCCTGTTCGGCACGACCGAACTCTCGCAGGCCCAGATAGACATGTATATAGATGCCTTCTTTGGTTTCGTCAATCCGGATTTCATCAAGGTAGTCACCGACAAGGATGACAATGTAATTGGTTTCGGAATAGCCCTGCCCTCACTGTCCAAGGCCATGCAAAAGGCGAAGGGAAGGCTGTTTCCCTTTGGTTTCATTCATATTCTCAGGGCGATCAGGAAAAACGATACACTCGACCTGTATCTGGTGGCCGTCCATCCTGATTATCAGGGAACCGGTGCCAACGCGCTCCTTATGGACAGCATCCTGCGCGCCGCTATAAAAAACGGAATAACAATAAGCGAAACCGGACCGGAGCTTGAGAATAACATCCAGGTCCAGAGCATGTGGAAGGACGTGGAACGCAGGCAGCACAGGCGCAGGCGCGTATTCAAGCAAAATCTGGTATGATTGGGGATTTGAAAGCGGGTTGAACCCGCTTTTTTTATATCCGGTTGCCCGGCCGCACAGGCTTTGTTCAGTTGACCTCTCAGCCAAGGAATCGTGCCGTTACCTTCACCCCGAACGGGCACCTCTGTTCGCATACCCCGCATCCGGTGCAGCCCTCCGGGGCCGCTCCCCCGCAATCCATGGCCTTCATTGCGGCCGCAATGTCGATTCCGGCGGGACACGGCAGGCAATGGTTGCAGTACAGGCATTCCATGGCGCCCCGCCATTCGAACGAGTCCCTGTATATTCCCGCATAATCCCTTTCGTTTTCCCCTGCCTCAAGGTATGCAAGCGATTCCGCGAATTCCTCCGGCGACCTGCAGCCGCATGCCGCCGTCGCGACACCGGGCCTGGACAATGCATAGCTGATGCATTGGCAAGTGCTCATCCTTAGCAATGGATTTTCCTTAAGCAGCCAGCCTCCCGCGAAAACCTTCATCGCGACAATCCCGACGCCTTTGCTTTGGCACAGTTCATAAAGCGCCCGTCTTTCACGGTTTTGCAAAATATCGCCGCCTTCGAGTCCGTTTCCCTTGAAAAGGTCGTCCACCGTTGAATCCCCCGGCATAAGGTCGAACAGCGGGTTCAGTGAAAACATTATTCCATCCATGCACCCTGACATAACCGCCTCACTCGCAACCGCCGGGACATGGGTCGATATGCCGACCATCCTGGCAATGCCCTTTTTCTTCATTTCACATGCGAAGTCAAGCACCCAGCCGTCCCGGCAGACCATCCAGTCCCCGGGTTCATCCACATAGTGGATCATGAGCATATCGATATAATCAGTGTCCATGCGTTTGAGCAGGTCGTAAAAGAACTCCTTTGCCAGTGCCTGGTCCCTTGTCCTTTTGTACTGGCCTCCGGTGAACACCGACCCCAGGTGCCCTGCGACCATCATGCGGCTGCGCCTGCCCTTCAGGGCTTTCCCGAAATTATCCCTTATGCCGGGCGAGCCCATGAACAGGTCGGTATAGTTGACTCCCGCGTCCATTGCGGTATCCACGATTTTCAAAACCGTCCCGAAATCCGCATTCTCAATATGCTCCGCTCCCAGCGATATGCGGCTTATGTCAATGCCCGTTTTCCCCAGTTGGCTGTATATCATCGTTCCCTCCTGCTGATAACGATTTCGCATTCCGCGGCATGCTCCATATGGATTATATAACATTGCCGGCGGTGTTTGAACACCGTTCGATTGACCGGGTGGCAAAACAAGAATAGAATCAGATTGGGAAGTGATTTCTTTGACTTATAATGGCCGGAATCCTGGATACCCGCTCCGCAAGGCCGCCGCACTGTTCCTGCTGGCAGCCTCCGTCATTCTGCAGTCATCATGTTCGGACAGCCTTGATAAAAACTTTGACGACGCAACCGTCGCCGGTTTCTTTGACCTCGCATCCAGGGCGACGCCCATGTACGGGGACGAGCCTTCCCCCGGGACGGACAGGCCCTTCCCGGCTTCATTCGTTATAACCGGAAAGCTCGTGATAATCTCAAAACCTGTATTCGACGATTCTCCCGCGATGATCCCTGGCGATGCCTATCGCAAATACTCCTTCGCGGATTATAAATGGTATACCGACGATCCATCGGAAGTCAGGTACGTCGTGCTTATCGAACAATATATCGAGGCAGAGGGCCCCTTCAGGACGCTTAACTCAATCTTGTTCACGATTGTTGATCTTTCATATGGCGAGCAGGTGTACAAGGCCATCCTGCCGGGGTGTCCGGATTCGGAGGCCCTGCCTTATCGCGAGCTTGCCGAAATCCTGGAATCCCTGGTTCTGTAGAGATATTCAAATCCTATTTTTGAGACGGCGATGCCGCAGGCGGGCGGCAAGCATGCCGGCATGCGGACTTCAGTCGGGCAAGCCCCAGACCCCCGCGCCATTGTTCATTGCATATTCCTGCGCTTCAAACAAGAAGGAGGTATGCCTATAGTCACCGTAAAGATATCTGACGGTTGCGAACCCGCGGCTTACAAGCGAATGGTTCAGCAGGACTCCGTCGGCCCAGACCCATGCCAGCAGCCTTCCATATTTGTCATATGCGTCGCTTTGCGAATCCCTTTCAATGATGATGGAACCGGCGTTTGCGAGGATGTCCCACGTGAACTCCCCGGCGTCCGAAGCCAGCTCCCTCAACCCGCCGTCATCGGCATCCATTTCCGGCGTATCTATGGCCAGGAACCTGACCTCCACGGATTCTCCGTCTATGAACAGAAGGGTTGAGTCTCCGTCGATCTGACCCGCGAACTCCACGGATTCATAGCCGTTGGTGAAAAAATCCATGCCCTCATAACTAATGTCCGGGAGCGCGGGACCCGCCGGCTCATTCCGCCCGGCCGGTTCATTCGTCAGCGCCGAACACGAATTGAAAATCATGGCTATGGCAAATACTACGGATATGATTGCGTATTTTCTTTTCATATGATGTTTCTATCCTTTTTGAAACCTGTATTGACAACCATCGCAACCCGGGACACTATGCAAGCGGAACGCCCTTCCATGTTCAGGCTTTTTTTGCACATCCGTTGTATAATCCCGCGAATCATCATTCTTATAGATTTCAGTCAAAGAAACTTCCCTGGCTGCTCCCGGGGAGTCCGTCCACCGCACCCAGCTCCTGCAGCTTCGCTATAGCCGTCTTTGTCAGCCTTCCGCGTTCCCTGAGGTCGTCGAGCGAGGTGAATTCCTTTTTTTCCCTTTCGGCTACGACCGTATGGGCGGCCTTGGCCCCTATCCCGCTCACGGCGACAAGAGGCAGCCTTATGCCGTCCTCCTCCCTGATGAACTTCTCGGCCAGCGATTTCCTTATGTCGACAGGATTGAATTTTATTCCCCTTGCATACATCTCGGCAACGATTTCAAGGATTGTATATATGTTCTGTTCCCTTGCAGACATGCGGTCGTCCTTGTTCCTGAGCTCCGTCATATACATGAGGCAGTCCTCCATCGGGACGGCCATCGAGGTTGCCTCGAACTCGTCGGCCCTTATTGAAAAGTAGGCGGTATAGTATTCCATGGGATAATATATCTTGTACCAGGCTATCCTCAGCGCCATGATAACATAAGCAGCGGCATGCGCCTTCGGGAACATGTATTCGATTTTCTTGCAGGATTCCACATACCATCTGGGGATGCCAAGCGCGAGCATCGCCTTTTCATGCTCCTTGTCGATGTTGCTGAACTTTTTCCTTACCTTCTCCATTATGGTGAAGGCCATCTTGGAATCCATCCCGTGCCTCATCAGGTACAGCATTATGTCGTCCCTGATGCTGATGACATTCTGAAGTGTGGCCGTGCCGCTCTTTATGAGGTCCTCGGCGTTGTTTCTCCAGACATTCTCACCGTGCGACAGGCCGGATATCTTGATCAGCTCTGAAATGGTGCCGGGAACCGCTGTTTCAAGCATGCCCCGCACAAAACCCGTTCCGAATTCCGGTATGCCGAGGACTCCCAGGCTGCATTTTATATCTTCCCTGAGCCCGAGGGCTTCGGTTCCCCTGAACAATGACATTATTTTTTCATCCCTGATGTTGATGTCCCTGGCCTTTGTTCCGGTCAGGTCCTCCAGCATCTTCAGGACGGTCGGGTCGTCGTGGCCCAGGATGTCAAGCTTCAGCAGCGTATCGTGCATCGAGTTGAAGTCGAAATGAGTGGTTATGGTATCTGATTCGGAATCGTCCGCCGGCCGTTGGACGGGCGTGAAATCATATATAGAGTATCCCTCGGGAAGAACAACCATCCCTCCCGGGTGCTGGCCGGTGGTGCGCTTAACGCCGGCGCATCCCTTTACGAGCCTGTTGATCTCAGCCTTGTTGTGGGGTATCCCGTTTTCCTCAAGATAGCCCTTGACAAAGCCGTAGGCGGTCTTGTCGGCGATGGTGGATATCGTGCCCGCCTTGAATACGTTGTCGCTTCCAAAAAGCTCCTCAACGTGCTTATGGGCCAAATACTGGTACTCGCCCGAGAAATTCTGGTCTATGTCCGGCATCTTGTCGCCGTCGAACCCCAGGAATGTCTCAAATGGAATGTCGAAGCCGTCCTTTGCGTAATCAGCTCCGCAGACAGGGCACTTTTTGTCCGGCATGTCAATCCCACAGTCGAATTCGGATGGATCCGCGAACTCTATGTTCTTGCAATTCCTGCATATGTAATGCGCCTCGAGAGGGTTGACTTCGGTTATTCCTGAAAGAAAAGCGGCGAAGGACGAGCCGACGGAACCCCTTGACCCCACCAGGTATCCCTGCTCGATGGATTTTGCCGCAAGCTTTTGCGCGATTATATACATGACGGCGAACCCGTTGCTTATGATCGAATCCAGTTCCCTGTTCAGCCTTGACTCGATTTTCTCGTGCAGACTGCCGCCGTATAGCTCCGCCACGCGGTCCATGCATATTTTCCTAAGTTCATCCTCCGACCCCTTCAGTACCGGCGGGAATGTCTTTTTGGGTATCGGCGTGAGTTTTTCAATCCGCGACGCTATCAGCGCCGGGACTTCCACGACCGCCGAATAAGCCCTTTCATCACCCAGATACGCAAACTCATCCAGCATCTCGCCGGTCGTCCTCATGTAAAGCGGAGCCTGGTATTCAACATCCTTGAACTTCATGCCGTGCATTATTATTTTTCTGAATACTGCATCGCCTTCATCAAAGAAATGGGCGTCGCATGTAGCCGCGACAGGTATGCCGTTCCTGATTCCCGTTTCATCTATCCTTTTGTTCAAATTGCGTATGTCGTCAAGGTTCCTGAGCTTTCCGTCCCTTACCATGAACGAATTGTTGTCCACGGGCTGTATCTCGAGATAATCATAGAAAGCTGCGATTCCGTCAAGCGCAGCGTCGTCCGCTCCCGCGACGGCCGCGGTATAGAGCTCTCCCGCCTCGCATGCGCTTCCTATTATAAGGCCGGAACGCTTTGCATCCAGCAGGCTTTTGGGAATCCTGGGTTTCTTGTAAAAGAAATCCAGATGCGAAACGGATATCATTTCATAAAGGGTCCTCAGGCCGGCGCCGTTCCTCGCAAGTATGACAACATGGTGCTGCTCCATTGTTTTCCTGGTCGTTTCGGCGGCGGTTTTCATACACAGGTCGTTCTCGGAATTCACTCCCTTTGTTTTCGCGGCCTCGCAAATTTCCTTCCATATGGCAAGGGAATCTCCCCCTGGCTTTCCTTTCAGCCACCTGCATGCCACAAATGTTTCGCGCGCTGCGGCCAGGTCCATTACCCTTGCCCCGAGCCCGCTGAGAATCCGGGCGGCGGCATCATCCCTGCCCCCGGGCATGTATGCTATAAGGCAGTCCCCGGCAAAGGATATAATATCATCATAGGCTCCGTCATTGATTTCATACGGCTGCCCGGGCTCGCCGTTGCCAATCCTGAGAATCTTCAGACTCCCGTCTTTTTTTTCACATATTACGGCGTTTTCGCCGAAGGCGGTTTCCGCGGGATTGAAAATGAAGGCCCTTCCGTTGTCCACGAGGTAGCCCTCGACACCGTATATCGCCTTTATCCCATACTTCTCCGCATATTCGGCGGCCTCCGGGAACGCCTGCACCACGCCATGGTCAGTAATCGCGACGGCCTCATGCCCCCATTCTGACAATGTCCTGAAAAGCTGCGCAGGCTCTATGAATCCATCCTTTGCGCTCATCTTGGTGTGAAGATGCAGCTCCACGCGTTTCTTTTCCGCCGTATCCTGCCTTGACGACCGCAGCGGCTCGCATTCGTTGATCTCCCTGACCATGATGATGTTCTCGCCGTCCCTGCTGTCGTAGCTGTACTTTCCCTCGACCTCGACGCTGCTGCCCGGCTGTAGCAGCTTCTTAAGCTCCCTTGCGGCAGCCTCGTCGGTGAACATCTTGCAGGTTATCGACGACGTATAGTCCGTGGCGTCGAACTTCAGGAGCGTCTTCCCGCTCTTGGTAAGCCTGCTTTCGAAATTGATGACCTCGCAGAAAAAGGCGACCTTCTCATACTCGTTGCCAAGGTCGCAGATCTTTACCGTTTCAACCTTTTTCTTCTTCCTGTAATTGTTCACTCGCTCGGGTGCCGGCGCATGCTTCGTCTCAGTTGATATTTTCCCGTTCTCTGCGATTGTCCTCTGCTCCAGCTCCTGCTTGATCTTTATATATTCATTCCTGCCATTGCCATTGCCGATGAGCCTGCATTTCGGCTCCGCCTCGATTTGCAAGTTTTTTGATATGAACTCGGATATGTGCCTGATGGCGCCGGTTGCCTTGACAAACCCGTCGCACACATCGGGAAGGCTGATCCAAACGGCCCCGTCGGAAAGTTCTATCGTTATCCCGCCTGCATAGGGCGCAAGCGTCGGACAGAAATCCACCAGCCTGTCGATTATGTCCTTTTTCTCATCCTCGCCGAGCACCGCGTTCCCTATCGTGCAGAAAACACCCAGGTTTTCCGTCTCGAAATGAGATTTGAAATAATCCTCGAGCTCCTTTTCCTGTCCAAGAAAAACATAGTCGTCCGACTGCAGCTCAACCGTTATCTTCTTGTTGAGTCTGTTTATCTTCGCTCCCCTGACCTTTATCTTTTGCATGATGCCCGGTGTATCCCCCATCAGTCCCCCCGGCCCTTTTTAAGAATCATTTTCATCAGTTCCCCGACCGCCTCCCCGCCGTTTACGGTTTTGACGACCCTGCCTTTTTCAAATATAACCGCCCTTCCCTTGCCGCCGCCCGCCAGTCCAAGGTCGGCGTTCCTGGCCTCGTTGGGGCCGTTGACTACGCATCCCATGACCGCTACGTCCAGATTTATATCAAGCGACGAGGTTCTTTCCTCAAGCTCCTTCGCGATGCCTATGATGTCGATTTCGGTTCTTCCGCATGTCGGGCATGAAATTATATTGACGCCCTTTCCTGAAATTCCGAGAGCCCTCAGAAGCACCCTGGCGGCGTTTACTTCCATTACGGGATCCGCGGTCAGCGAATACCGTATCGTGTCGCCTATGCCCTCCGACAAAAGGATCCCGAGCGCCGCGGATGACTTTATCGTGCCGGAGAACGCAGTCCCGGCTTCCGTCAGCCCAAGATGCATCGGATATTCATATTTTGCGTGCATCAGGCGGTTGGCCTCCACCATCGTGCGTATGTCAGGGGACTTGGCCGCGATGACCAGATTCGAGTATCCCATGTCCTCAATCATGCCGGTCTGCCGGTCAAGATCTTCCATCATGGCCCCGACCGTCGGACCTCCGTATTTTTCATAAAGCTCTTTGCTGAGAGAACCCGAGTTTACCCCGACCCTGATCGGCACCTGCCTTTCCGAGGCCGCCCTCACGACTTCCCCCACCTTGGACGCCCCCCCGATGTTGCCCGGATTTATCCTTATTTTATCAACCCCGGCCTCTATGCTCCCGATTGCCAGCCTATGGTCGAAATGTATGTCCGCGGCCAGCGGGATTCCGATCATGCGCTTGATTTCCGGTATCATCCTGACGCATTCCTCGTCAAACACTGCTATCCTGACCAGCCCGCAACCGGCTTTTTCAAGCTCAAGTATCTGCCCCACGGTCGCCTTTGCGTCGCGGGTATCCGTGTTCGTCATGGACTGCACAAGCACGGGATTGTCCCCGCCTATCGCAGTGCCGCCGATTTTTATCTCTTTTTTCTTCATATCGTCATCCAAGCCCTATCAGTCTCGCTATGTCGTTGTATGTGGCGAATACCAGCAGCGCGAGCAGAAGTATGAATCCCGCGATCGTAATCCATGCGGTTTTTTCCATAGGGAACGGCTTCTTGCGTATCCACTCGATGCTGTGGATTACAATCTTGCTTCCGTCAAGCGCGGGGAACGGTATCAGGTTCATCAGGCCGAGGTTGAGGCTTATGAAGGCCATCATACCCGTCAGGCTGATCAGAAACATGCCGAAGGTCTCCTGCTTTATGGTTTCGCCGATTGTCGTGACTATTCCCACGGGCCCCATCATCTCGCTGAACCTGACGGTTCCGGTGACAACCCAGGCTATCGACAGCAATACCGCCCTTAGTGTTGATATGGAATATTTGACGCTGTGTTTGAACGCGGTCCAGACATTTGTCGGGGACCCTTTGTAATAGATGCCGAGATCGTAGTATTCGGGTTGTTCCGACACCGCCGCCGCGAACTCGAATTTCAGCTCCCCGCCGTTTCTCAAAACCGTGACCTCAAGCATCCCCCCGGTGAATTTCTTCATCACGGAATCTATTTCGTACCTGTCCGCCACGGGCTCCCCGTTCACCGCTGTTATGACATCCCCGGCCCGAAGCCCCGCAAGATAACCGTTGGAATCCTGCTCGATGCTTGCAACGACATTGGTTTCCCCCTCAGGAATGAAATTGATCCTATGGATTATGCCGCCCTTTTTCTCCGGCATGGCGGTGGTGGTTATCTTTTCGCCGTCGGAAACATATACTATTTCGACCGGTTCGCCTTTGTTTGTATAAAGCAGTATCGTCAGGTCAAGGGGATCGTAAACCCTCCTGCCGTCTATGGAAACTATCCTGTCGCCATCCCTGACTCCCGCTTCATAGGCAGCCATGCGGGGATTGACGACTACATTTTCATCTAGCGTATATCCTGATGAAAGAAAAAGTATGAAAAGAAGAAGTATTGCGAATATAAAATTCGCGGCGGGTCCGGCAGCGACCGCGATTATCTTTTTATATGCGGGCATGCCCGAGTATGACGTGTCGCTGTCCACTTCCTTTTCCTCTCCCTCCATGCTTACGAATCCGCCTATCGGAATTGCCCTTATGCTGTAAATGGTACCGTTTTTTTCAAAGCTGAAAAGCTTCGGCCCCATGAAAAGCGCGAATTCAAGAACCTTGATCCCAACGGCCTTGGCCGCCAGGAAATGCCCAAGCTCATGGACGAATATTATTACGCTGAGCGCAATGATCGCTATTACTATTGTCAAATCCTGCCTCCGTTCCGCGCGGCCGCCCTGGCCGCCGAGTCTGCCTCGAGTATTGCTTCGATCCCATCGGCTTCAATGGGCTCGTGGGCGTCCATCACCCTTTCGATAATTTCCGGTATATCCGTGAAGCCTATCGAACCTTCGAGGAACATGCCCACCGCCTCTTCATTCGCCGCATTCATGACACATGGCATCGTGCCCCCCGCGCGCCCGGCCTCATAAGCCAGCGCGAGGCACCTGAAGGCATCGGTGTCGGGTTCCTCGAAAATCAGTCCGCCTGTCTTATATATATCCAATTTTTTATAATTATTGCATTTTCTTTCGGGATAAGTAAGCGCATATTGTAAGGGAATCCTCATGTCGGGCGCCCCCAGCTGCGCGAGTATGCTGTTGTCCCTGAACTCAACCATGGAATGGACTATGCTCCCGGGATGTACCACAACCGTTATTTCGTCGTATGCCATACCGAAAAGCCACCTTGCCTCTATTACCTCAAGTCCCTTGTTCATTAGCGTCGCGCTGTCTATGGTTATCTTGCTGCCCATCACCCAGCTTGGGTGTTGCAGCGCCATTTCCTTCGTCACATGCTTCAGTTGGTCAATCGAATACCCCCTGAAGGGTCCGCCGGAGGCCGTAAGGTATATTCTTGACAGATACTTCCGCCCGTTGTCGGCGAGGCATTGAAATATGGCGGAATGTTCGCTGTCCACGGGTATTATCATGCAGTCGTGCGCCCTGGCCATGTCCATGACCAGACTTCCGGCCGCTACAAGTGTTTCCTTGTTCGCAAGCGCCAGCCTTCCCGAACTCCGTATAGCTTCTAAAGTAGGCAGTATTCCCGCGCTTCCCACTATTCCGTTGACGACTATATCCGCACCGCAGTCCCTTATGCACTCAAGTATGCCCTCAATGCCGCCGTAAGCCTTCGCACTGCTTTTTTCGCGGATGAAGGCATCGTAAGCCTCCTTGTTGTGCAATGCCGCGCGGGGCACGCCGTAATCCCTGCAGATTTCAAGCAATCCTGCATGGTCCGAACCCGCCGTGACTCCCGAAACGGCATATCCCGCCTGCCTGCAGACATCCAGGGCCTGCCTTCCTATGGAACCCGTTGCACCGAGTATGCAAACTTTCGTCATTCCGTCTCCCTGGCCGTTACGGCCCGCATCCCCATCATATTATCAAAACAAGGTAAATCAAGGGTGCCAGAAAAATTATGCTGTCTATCCTGTCCAGCATCCCGCCGTGCCCCGGTATCAGTCTGCCGAAATCCTTGATGCCGAAATGCCTCTTTATGTATGATGCGACCCAATCCCCGACCTGCGCGGCCGCCCCGGACACCAGCATGATGAACAAAACGGCGGGTATCGGGGGAATCCATCCCGCCATGGCTTTCATTATCAATGTATACACCAGTATGACCAGTACGCTGCCAATATAACCACCGATGCTTCCTTCCACGGTCTTTGCGGGGCTTATGGATGGCACTATTTTTTTCTTTCCGAAAAAATATCCGGTGAAATATGAAAATGTGTCTGTCGCAACCCCACCCAGGATTACATAGCCAAGCAGCCATTTCCCCATCGGCAGTTCGATTATGAGGACCGCGAAGCCAAGAAGAAAGACTGTGTAGATGCAGCCGAAGAATGTATGGACGGCGCTTTTCAGATCATGGTTCCGTGAAAATACCGAGGCGGTTGCAAGCGTCATCAACAGCAGCGTGGCTGCAAGCATGACCTCGTATCCACCGGAAAGCCCTGTGGTTCCGACTATTCCGTATTTTATATTGAATAGCAGCATCGTAAACATACCCGTCCATATATATCCGATGATCCTCAGTGGTCTTATGCCGGATGTCTCAAGCATATTCATATATTCATGGCAGCAGAGCAATGCAAGGATAAAAAACAATATATAGAAGTACTGTACCGGCAATACAAACGCAAGCAATACAATCAGTATCACGGTCAGCCCCGCTAGCACCCTTTTCTTCATCCCCTGACACCTCCGAACCTTCTGTTTCTTTTATTATAATCCTCAACCGCCCTGAGGAGATGCCTTATCCTGAAATCAGGCCATAGAACGTCAGAGAACCAAAGCTCGGCGTACGACGCCTGCCACAGCAGGAAGTTGGACATCCTTTTCTCCCCGCTGGACCGTATTATCAGGTCCGGTTCGGGAATTCCCGCTGTAAACAAGTTGTCCGACACCAATTTTTCGTTTATTTCATCCGGGGCCATCTCTCCGTTCGCACATTTCGCGGCTATCTTCCTGGCAGCCTCGGTTATCTCGCTCCTGCTCCCATAGTCAAGCGCTATCACGAATGTGAGCCCGGTCCTTCCCGCGGTCTTTTTTTCGGTTTCTTCTATTCTCTCGATTATATCCCGGGCAAGCCTGTTCCTGAGTCCGATGATCCTTATCCTGACATTGGATTTCTCAAGCTCCCTGCCGGTGTCGTCAAGGAACTCCCTGATCAGATTCATGAGATTCTCGACTTCCTTGTCCGGCCTTTTCCAGTTTTCCGTCGAAAATGCATACGCCGTCAGATATTTAAGCCCGATTTTATCGCAATCCTCTACAAGCTTCCTTATCGCCGTTGCCCCCGCCCTGTGACCCGCACTCCTGGGAAGGCCCCTTCGCCTCGCCCATCTTCCGTTTCCATCCATAAAAAGGGCGATGTGGACCGGAAGTCCGGGTATTTCTTTTTTTATTCTTTTCATAGGAGCGTTCCCTCATCCCGATGCTTGTTCATATATCATATAATACCAAAACAAGAGTAATATTGTAATAGGCGCAGCGCCTCCGCCGAAAAGAAAACAACCATCAACCCTTGTATCGACCCGGAACCAACGCCATGGTTTTTGATATGCCGGCCGGCCCTTCTTGAATATGAAAAGGGGGCCATCCGCCCCCTTCATTGTCTGTTCTGATAAAGAACGGGACAATCAGACCTCTGTTACTTCCTCTTCCTTTTCCTTGACTATCCGGTCTATGTCCTTGATATGATTGTCCGTAAGCTCCTGGATATCCTTCTCAATGGCCTTCATGTCGTCCTCGGTTATCTCGCTGTTCTTTTCCTGCTTTTTGTAACCGTCGAGGGCCTGCCGCCTGATGTTCCGGATCTTGACCTTCGCCTCTTCCCCGTGTGTCTTGATGGTCTTGACAATCTCCAGCCTCCTCTCCTCGGTGAGCGTGGGGAAGGCAAGCCTTATCACCTTGCCGTCGTTCGAAGGGTGAATACCAATGTTCGATGCGAGAATCGCCTTTTCCACATCCTTGACGACTTTCGAGTCCCATGGCTGTATGACTATCATCCTGGCATCCGGAACAGATATGTTCCCAAGTTGGTTTATGGGGGTTTTCACCCCGTAGTAATCGACCATAATGCCATTAAGGATCGCCGGGTTCGCCCTTCCTGCCCTTATGGTGGAAAGATGCTCCTTGAAATTGACTATGACTTCATCCATATCCTTCCTGTATTCGGTATATTCGCCTGTATACTGCATATGATACCTCCCTCTTGTTTATATGGTAATTATCTCATAACCGCATTTGCCATGGCAACCGCTATTTTTCAATGAATGTGCCCGAGCTGTTCCCGAGCACCGCATCCACTATGTTGCCGGGCTTTTCCAGGGCAAACAGCAGCGACGGCATCCCGTTGTCAAGGCACAGCGATGTCGCCGTAAGGTCTATGGCCGTTAGTTTCTTCATCAGGACCTCATGATAAGAAATGGTCTTGTATTTCCTTGCATCCGGATTGGTCCTCGGGTCGTCTGAGTAAATCCCGTCGACATTCTTTGCAAAGAGGATTATATCGGCATCGATTTCAGCCGCCCTCAGGGCTGCCGCCGTATCCGTAGAGAAGAACGGATTGCCTGTCCCGCATGCAAATATGACTATTTCATTCCTGTTAAGATGGGATACGGCCTTGCGCCTGATATATGGCTCAGCTATCCGGTCCATGGGTATGGCGGTCATGACCCTCGTCGGAATTTCTTTTTTTTCTATGGCATCCTGCAGGGCAAGGGAATTTATGACCGTTCCCAGCATTCCCATGTGGTCGGCCGTCGATCTGTCCATTCCCGCGCCGTCCCTGCCCCTCCAGAAATTACCGGCGCCAACGACTATGGCAATCTGAACCCCCATTTTATACACTGTTTCAATGCTGCCGACAATCCCGCCCAATGTTTCGGTGTCTATTCCGAATCCTTTGCTTCCGGCAAGAGCTTCTCCGCTGAGCTTCAGCAGTATACGGTTGTAAATCGGTTTGCTCATATCAATACCCGCTTTCCCAAAACTTTAAAAATGTATAAAAAAAGGGCACTGTACGCGCCCTTTCATTTGATTATCTGCCCATCGTCTTCTGAACTTCCTCTGCGAAGTTCTCTTCCCTTTTTTCAAGACCCTCGCCCATCTCATATCTGGTGAATCTTCTGATCTTTATATTCTCGCCGATTCTGGCTATCAGCTCAGTCGTGAGCTCCTGGATCGTTTTGTCGGGATCCTTTATGAATGACTGTTCGGTAAGGCAAACCTGCTTGAAGAACTTGTCAAGCCTTCCCTCGGTTATCTTGTCCACGATTTTCTCCGGTTTGCCCTCGTTGAGGGCCTGCGCCTTGAGTATCGCCTTTTCCTTCTCGATGACTTCAGCCGGAACATCCTCGCGGCTTACATACTCGGGCTTCATGGCCGCTATCTGCATGGCCACATCCTTCCCGAACTGCTGGAAGTCCTCGTTCTTTGCTGCAAAGTCCGTTTCAATATTGACTTCGAGCAAAACCCCGATCCTGCCGTTTCCGTGTATGTATGATGTTACGATTCCCTCGGCGGCTATCCTGCCCGATTTCTTTGCAGCCGTTGAAATTCCTTTTTCCCTTAATATTTCCCCGGCTTTTTCAAGATCGCCCTTGGCCTCGACCAATGCTTTCTTGCAATCCATCATGCCGGCCCCTGTCTTATCCCTCAATGTTTTAACATCTGCGGCCTTTATCATTATAGGCTCCTCCTTTTGCAATATGACAATATTCTATGCTTCCACGTCTTCTTCGGGTTCCTCAGGGGTTTCCCCGGCTTCATCCGATTCATCAACGGCGTCCGATTCTGTTTCAATTATATCCGCCTCATCCGATTCCCCGGCTGATTCTGTTTCCACGCCGGCCGGGGCCTTTGCCGCTGCGCCTGAATTGAGCTGTTCGCCCTGGTTGGCCTCGATTACGGCATTTGCTATTACCGATGCTATGAGCTTGACCGCCCTTATCGCGTCGTCATTGCCCGGGATGATGTAATCCACTTCGTCAGGGTCGCAGTTCGTGTCCACTATTGCCACGATTGGTATATTCAGCTTCCTTGCCTCAAGTATGGCGTTTCTTTCCTTCTTGGGATCGACTATGAACAATACGTCGGGAACGCCGTGCATGTCCTTGATTCCGCCAAGATTCGTCTCAAGTTTTTTCATTTCCAACCTGAGCTTGATGACTTCCTTTTTGGGAAGCAGGTCGAATGTGCCGTCGGCTTCCATTGCGTAAAGCTCTTTTAGACGTGCGATCCTGAATTTAATCGTCTTGTAGTTTGTGAGCATCCCGCCGAGCCATCTTGATTTGACATAATACATGCCGCATCTCTCGGCTTCTTCCTGCACCGAGTCCTGGGCCTGCTTCTTTGTGCCGACAAACAGAACTTCCCCGCCGTTCATTACCGCATCCCTTACAAAGGCATACGCTTCCTCAATCTTCTTGACGGTTTTCTGTAAGTCGATGATGTAGATTCCGTTCCTCTCGGTGAAGATGTATTCCGCCATCTTGGGGTTCCATCTTCTTGTCTGGTGACCGAAATGAACTCCAGCTTCCAATAGCTGCTTCATTGATACAACTGCCATTTTCTTCCTCCTGTTTTTTTCCTCCACGGTTTTCATCTTTGAAAAAGACCCTCGGGCAACATTCTTCAAATCATTCCGTGTGTGTATTCCGGTTTTAGATTATACATTCACCGGCCGATTAAAGCAATAGCTGTTTTCATAATCAGCCGGTGTTCCGGTTTTGCTATTCTTTTGGCATCTCCACATAAATGATTATGTCCACGAAACCGCCTTTGGTAATGAACTTGACGACATCATAGCCCAGCGCTATCTCGCCTTTCCCATCAGCAAATGTTCCTTCGGTGCCAAGGCTGTTGACATAGAATGCATACACATCATCCGCACTGGCATTGACTTCATAAGTAAATACCGTGTAATCGCTTTTGATGTTGGGCACGTTGCCAAGGCGTCCGGCGGGGAACATGGTCTTTGACCTCAATAGGGCGCCAGGATATATTTCATACCTTTCCGGCAACTCTTCCAGGGCCTTGGCCGGAGCAAGCTTGCTGGTGCATCCTGTCATGAACATAGTCATAACCAGTGCCAGCAATATGGTAAAAACCAATATAGTCTTGTGTTTTTTCATCAATCTCACCTCAAAAAAAATTTTTTCAACCGGACATTTCGCCCCATTGACTTATAAAAGCGATATATCAACCGCCAATATTCTAAAACAGTATAACAAATAAAACAATTTCAGGCAACTTTTTTTCTTTTCAGATTCAAGGTTTTTTTCTTCCAGAATTCAAAATTTCACGCTATTCCCTGCTCATTGAAACCCCGCGGACGACCTGCCGGGATTAATTTCCATGCCGTTATTAATGGAATGGCCAAATTGCCCCTTGCCTATTGAAATCTTTTCTGTTAAAATGTCATGGCGTAACAAGACGCATTTTTATGAAATTAAACCGGCCGGCAAAGGAGGTGCTATAAATGGCAAAATGTGAAATATGCAGCAAGGCTACGGTGTTCGGGAATAATGTGAGCCACTCGCTCAGAAGGACGAACCGCAGCTGGAAACCCAATATAAGAAAAGTCAAGATCAACGACAACGGCACCATCAGAAGGGCAAGTATCTGCACAGGGTGCCTTCGCTCCAATAAAGTGGAAAGAGCCTAAGCCCTCTAAAAATCAAAAAAAGACGCATAAGTCCATGTGTCTTTTTTATTGCATTATTTTAATACCGCATCCCTTCGTTTCAAGAAAGTTTTGACATAACACCCGTTTTTAATTCGGGTTTTTCAGAGATTTCTGAAATAATCGCAGTGGATTCCAATAAGGCACTCCCCGCACCGTGGCTTCCTTGCATTGCAGACCGCTCGGCCATGGGCGACCATCCAATGGGAGAAAACCGTCCACTTTTCAACGGGTATTGACGCCATCAGATCCTTTTCGACCTTTCCCGGGTCTGTTTCCGTTGTAAGGCCCATGCGCCTGGACAAGCGTCCCGCATGGGTGTCCACAACTATGCCAGGGACATCGAAGACTTCACCCAGGACAAGATTCGCGGTCTTTCTGCCCACCCCGGGGAGCCTGAGCAGTTCTTCCATGGTTCCCGGAACCCCGCCGTTGAATTCCTCGATGATCATTTTGCAGCAGGCCTTTATGTTCTTAGCCTTATTGTGAAAAAATCCGGTCGGCCTGATCAATTCCTCGAGCTCTTCAATGTCCGCCTCCATGAAATCGCGTGCCGTCGAATAACGGGAAAACAATCCGGGGGTCACTTTATTGACGCGCTCGTCGGTGCACTGCGCGGAAAGCTGTGTTGCAATAAGCAAATGAAGGGGCGACATGTACTCCAGGGTACATACCGCCCTTCCGTATTCGTCTTCAAGCAGACCTAATATCACTTCGGCCTTTTCCTTCTCCATCAATAATTAGCTTCTCCCAAAGTCAGGGGAATTTCAAGGTATTCGCCGTCTTCCCCGGTTTCACCGGTCTGCCTGTAGACTGTTATATCTATGACATCACCCGGGCTGTATTTATTCTTTTCCGCGAGGAGCTCGTCGAAAGTCTTCACCCGAACCCCGTTTATTTCAGTTATTATGTCGTTTACCATAAGTCCCGCGGCTTCCGCCGGCGTCAGCCCGCCGACCTGGGTTACAAGGACACCCTCCGGCAAACCAAGCTCCGCGGCGATGGCGGAATCATATTCAGATGAAACGGCTATCCCGATATTGGGCCTGCCCCTGCTGACAAAACCCTGCGTCTTCAGTTCCTCGACTATCTCCATCGCGTTGTTCACCGGGATTGCAAAACCAAGGCCTTCATAACCTGTGCTTACGATTTTAAGAGTATTGATACCGATAAGTTTTCCTGTGGCGTCAACCAGGGCCCCTCCGCTGTTTCCGGGATTGATTGCCGCATCGGTCTGTATGAGGTTGAGCTTTTCATCATCCTGCTGGCCGGAATCCTGGTCGTATACTTCCCTGTTGAGGCCGCTGATTATTCCGCAAGTTACCGATCCCATGTACATCATGCCGCCTGGATTGCCAACCGCAACCGCAAGGTCTCCTACGCTAAGCTTGTCGGAATCCCCAATTTCAATGGCGATGAGCCCGTCCGCCTCTATCTTGAGCAGGGCAAGGTCGGTCACCTCGTCCCTTCCGACCACTTCCGCCTCGAATGGTTCATCGGTCCGTCCGCTGATAAATACCTTGATGGTGGCCGATTCATATTTCACATTTGAATTGGCCTGGAGGGCTGCCTCGATGACATGGTTGTTCGTAAGGATATATCCGTCATCGGATATGATGATTCCAGATCCTTCACCGACGCCTTCCCTTTCAGTGTTGAAGAAATAGTAAGTATACGGATATGTTATCCTGATGCTTACTATCGAAGGTATGACCTTTTCGGCTATGGCCGCCACAGGGGAGCCTGTCGTACTGTCCACGACCTCAACCCTCTTGATTACTTCCTTCACTATTTCCTCTGTTTGCACCCCTTGGCCCGGGTCGTAGTTACCCATGATTATGGACCTTACGTCGACATCGTTGACCGCGAGGAAATATCCCACGCCCGCTATGCCTGCCGAGGCCCCGAGGGCCAGACTGAGGAAAGCCACAAGTATTATCAGAAATATCCTTCCCCTTTTTGTACTGGCGGGGGAAACGTAATTTGAATTATTGTCTTCGTACATGCTATCTCACCTTTTCCTTTGAATTCATGTCTTTATTCTACCCTCCACATATAAATAATATGTAAATACTTTGTTAATATTTTCAAACATCATTTCCTTTATCGCAAATATCAGGCATGACCGGGTCATGCGCCTTGCTGAAGCGTGAACGTGAATTCTGTCCACTTACCTTCAACGCTGTCGGCATGGATGCTTTCGCCATGGGCGGACAGTATGTTCTTCACTATCGCCAGACCAAGCCCCGACCCTCCCTTGTTCAGTCCCCTTGACGAGTCCGCCTTGTAGAACCTGTCCCATATCATGTCCATCTTGTCGGGGGCTATTCCGCACCCCTCATCCCTAATGCTGATGCTTATCTTCGTCTTCACCGCCTTGGTGGATATATGTATGCCTTTGCCTTCCGGCGTGAATTTCACAGCATTCCCGAGAAGATTCACCATCACTCTCTCGATATCGTCCCTGTTCGCATAAACCATCGTACGGTCATCCTCGAAATCAACGGAGAGCCGGACCCCCTTGGCATTTATTTCCTGTTCCATGGAGATGACTACCTCGCGTATCATCTCGTTGAGATCGAATGTTGCCTTTGCCGGCGGCCTCCCGCAGTCGGCAAGCCTTGCGAGTATCATCAGGTCGCTTATCAGCCTGTTGAGCCTGCCTGTTTCCGATTTAACTATTCCAAGGTAATGCGCATGCTTCTCCTGCGGGATGGTTCCGTCAAGCATTCCCTCCACAAAGCCGTTGACCGACGTTATCGGCGTCCGCAGCTCGTGAGAAACATCGGAAATGAAAGCCTGCCTTGATTGCTCGAGATTCTCCATCTGGTCAAGCATCTTGTTGAAAGTCCTTCCCAGTTCACCTATCTCGTCCCTGCGTTTTCCAATTTCAGCCCTCGCCTTGAAATTCCCCTTGGAGACCTCCCTGGCCGTATTCATCATCCCCTTCAAAGGACGGCTGAAATCCCTTGCCGGGATGGTCGCAAGAAATGCCGCGGCGCATAGTGAAATAACCCATGGTATGAAGTAAGCAAGCAGAAGGTCGCGCCTTGCCACTGCAAGCTCTTCCCTCGGGGTGTGGATGTATATGCCTATCTTCGAATCTTCGCTCAGATAATCGTTTCCCCGCAATTTATATGTCTTGATATATGTAAGCCCCGGCGGCGTGCTGCCTCCTTCGTAAATATCGGAGAAAACGTCGGTTGCCACGAAATCGGTTTGGTTTGTCTTGAAATACGGGGTGTAGTATTTCCCATCGTACATATACCGTTCCGTCCTGTTGTAGAAATCCCTTACGAAAAATTTCTCATCATACTCCGTTTCCTCCGACAATGCGATGATCCTTCCGTCTTCGTTGACAACCCATATGATTGAATTCGAGTTCTCCCCGTGCAGGCGGATTACCTCCGCGAGTTCATTCCTGGCCTCGAGCTCTATGTATGTCCCCGGGACCGATGTCAGGTCATACGGCGCATTGACGATGTCAAGGTAAATCTCACCCGCCACAATGTCGAGATACTCCATTTTCCTGTTGTATGTGAATTCATCAAGCTCAATGTAAAAGAAACCCGCCATGATAGCAAATGACAGGAGAAGAATGCCAGTGAGAATAAGAAACATTTTCCAAAATACCGATTTCATCCCCTGACCTCGAATTTATATCCGATTCCCCATACTGTCTTGAGTTCCCATGCCGGATTGCCGATGTCAATCTTCTCCCTGAGCCTTTTTATATGGACGTCCACCGTCCTTGAATCGCCGTAGAAATCGTAACCCCATATATTGTGCAGGAGGTTCTCCCTTGTGAAGACAGTATTCGGATTCGATACGAACTGGTACAGCAGAAGGAATTCCTTCGGGGGCATCTCCACCGCCTCTCCCTTGATCCTGACCGTATAATTATCCTTGTTGACAACCAGGTCCGGCAGAACAATCTCATTGGGTATCTCCCGCACCCCCGTGCTTCTCCTCAGCACCGCCTTGACTCGGGCGACCAGCTCCTTTGCGTCAAATGGCTTCACAATGTAGTCGTCGGCGCCCAGCTCCAGTCCAAGGACCTTGTCGAAGGTCTCTCCTTTCGCCGAAAGCATCATAATGGGCGTCGAATGCTTTTTTTTGATCGTCCTGCATACTTCCCAACCATCGATGCCGGGCATCATGATGTCCAGGATTATAAGGTCCGGCTTCCATTCCGCGAACATATCAAGTCCGCTCCTTCCGTTGAAGGCCGTCCTGACATCATACCCTTCCTTCAAAAGATAAAGACTTACAAGCTCACAGATGTTTTCATCGTCATCAATGATCAGAACCTTTTCCTTGCCGTCCATTTCACCCTCCCAAAGGCGCTTCCGCGTAAAATACCGTCATTCCCCGCTGAAGTACGCCATGAATGTCTCAAGGGACCTTACCGCCGAACGGATATCGGAATAAACAGGCAGTCCGCCCTTTTCCATTATGCTGACGAATTCGTCGTAATACTCGCTGGCGTTCACGGAAACTACGACCGGCTTGTCGTACTTCCTCGAAATCCTTACCAGAATGTTGGCGAGGGAGTTTTCGTCACCGCAGGTTTCCGGAGTTGACTTTATATTCTCAACATGAGGAACCACCCCGACGATCACCGCGTCTACGGCCGGGTCCTCCATGAATACCTCGATGAACCTGCCATACATAACATCGTTGGTCATCGGGGTTACGTCTATTATCGAATTGCCCGTATCCGCAAGCCCGTGGCTGTTGATCTGCCTGAGAAGCCCCGCGGTGTCCTTGCCGACAACAGCCGGTTTCAGCCTGCCAAGTTCATCGGAGGCTATCGTGGCTTCAAATCCCGCGTTGAGCACACCCGCGACGCCCATGCCCCCGGACTTCTTGTCCGCGAGCAAAGAGAACGCCTTTATGCTGTTCATGAATTCCGTGGCATCCTCGGTAAGGATGATGCCCGCCTGAAGGCAGGCGGCTCTGAAAGTATCGTAATCCCCCGTCATGGACGCCGTGTGGCTTTTCGCAGCCTGCGCACCCGCCTCTGTCTTGCCCCCCTTGTAGACGATAACCGGCTTGCGGCTGGTCCTGGCAAGGTCGAAGAACAGGCGTCCCTCCCTCTCGTCAAACCCTTCCACATAAACGGCGATGACCTTGATCTCATCGTCTCCCATGAAATATTTCAACAAATCCGTTATCTTGACGTCATATTTATTGCCGAAGCTTGCTATGGCCTTGAAAACGGGATTGTTCCTAAGCTTGTCGACCATCGTTATGGCCATACCGCCGCTTTGGGTAAGAAGGGCCGCGTTGCTTGTTTCATCGGAACAAACCTTCAGCCTTTCCTCTTCTATGAAAAGTGTGTTGACGCTTTGCCCCGCGGCATCCGCCCCGTAGAATACGCCCATGCAGTTTGGGCCGATAACCCTGATTCCCGGCGGCTTGCTTTCATCAAGGCGCCTGGCGAATTCATCGTAGCCTATGTCGGACGGGATTCCGGGTATCATCACAAGCGCCTTTGGTTTCTTGCGGCCCAGATTTTTCAAAAAAGCCGGAGCCGATGCGGCAGGGGCCGCATAGACGGCAAGGTCAACCTCTCCCGGCAGATCCTCGAAGTTCTGATACATCCTGTATTCCTTGCCGCCGATCCTGGTGCTGCCCTCCCTGATATTTATGCAGTACAGGTCCTTCCTGTCCAGTTCATGAAGCAGCGTGGCTATCTCCCTGCCCATGCTGTATTTGGTTTCATCCCTTGACACCCCCACCACCGCGATTCCCCTCGGCTTGAAAAACGCATCGATATTCGAAGTGTCCTCGGTCAGCTTCATCTTATTATCAGACTTCTCAAAAACGACATACCCGTCCACCGCTATGAAACGGCCGCTTTTTGAAAATACGAATGGATTGACGTCCATCGTGGTTATATGGTACTGGACCTTGTCCTCCGATACATCCGAATACCTGTAAGCGAGCATGCTTATGATCCTGGCCGCCTTTGCGATGTATCCCTTGTACTCCGGATGCCCGATTTCGTTGAATTTATTGATGATCTTGAGGCTGCCCGCAAGCTTATCGGCTTCTTCCGGCGACAGATACGGAAGGAACAGATTGGCGGGATCATAGTACTTGGCGAAGAACTCGGCATCGTCGCCTCCCTTGCTGAGGGTCACCACCGGTCCGAAGGCATCATCGCTCTTGACCCCCATCAGCAGCTCGTTGCCGAGGCTCTGAGTGAAATCAATGTATTCAACGACCAGGAACCCCTCAATCCCGGGCTTGTCCCCTTCGGCGAAATGCGAAAGAACCTGTTCCCTCATCTTGTGCAGGACAAACTGTACGAAAAGGGCATCAGAGTTGTTTATGATCTTGACGCCGCCGAGTTTCTGCTTGTGCGCGATATCCCTTGAGACAACCTTGACGACTATCCTTTCGCCGAATTGGGAAAGGACCTCCTCAACGGCCATCTCGGGATCCCTTACAAAAACATAATGCGGAACATCAAGGCCCGCATATCCCAGGACATCATAGACTTCGTGCTCGAACAGAACATTCCTGCCCTCCGAATGGGCCCTGTCGAAAACACCGTCAATCTTTTTATATTCAGCTGATCCAATGGACATAAAAAACCTCCGCACTCTTTTATGAATTTGAAAGCCAGGGCAATCCCTCATTAATATTATCCGATATCCCGGTGATATACGCAACACCCTGTGAAAAAGGGATGCCCCCGCATCCGTCAACCTAGAATTACACTATGGTTGACGGTCCTGCGGGCGCGTGTTAATATTGTCGGCAAGGAGGGTTTCATGAAGACAAGGGACATTGCATTGATGGGATTTTTCATTGCTCTTGTGACGGCAGGGGCTTTCATCAGGATTCCCCTTCCCTTTCTCAGCGTCACTTTCCAGATGCTTTTCGCACTGCTGGCCGGA
>JAFGQE010000016.1 GCA_016935835.1 Clostridia bacterium
CAGACCGGCGCCATACCGTTCAACGCTTACACGGTATCAGGATTGCTGGCTATGGGAGCTGGAGTATACGGACTCATCTGGAGAAAGAAAAGAGAAGACGATGAGGACGGGGAATAAGTCAACATAGATGAATCCACGTGGTAATGTTATAATCAGGGGGCCGGAGCGATTCCGGCCCTTTGTGATTTCCCCGGTCTGTTTTTCAAACCGACCTCAGGGTAGAATATACCAAAGGATATTGATGGAGCCGATGGAAATGACGGAAAAGGAAAAAAGCAAAAAGAGGAAGAACCGAAGGATAAAAAGAACATTGCTGAATATGTTCATCCTGCTGTGCTTTTCAGCCGCGGCGTTCCTTCTTTACCAGTCCGTCATCACTAAGCTTGACGAGAAGAATACAAATGAAACCTATGCAGAGATAGAGCGCATCTACAACTCCGCCGTACTGGCGGCTGAGGAGGCAACGCCATCATCGGAGCCTTCCCCGGTCCCGACGATTGGGCCGGGTACGCAGGATCCGTCGCCATCTGCTGCTTCAAGCCCAACCTCAACTCCATCACCAACGCCAACCCCGGAACCGTCAACACAGGCGCCGTCCCCGGTTCCAACGCCCGCAGCCACATTGAATGAAAGCATACCGCAGCGTGATGTGCTTGACAGAACCGAAATAATTCCATACTTCAATTCTCTTCTGGATGTCAACGAGGATATCAGGGGATATATTAAGATTCCTGCTACGAATATCAGCTATCCTGTAGTGCAAGGGATTGACAACGATTTTTATCTGGAAAGGAATATATATGGTAAGAAAACCATCTCGGCATCCATTTTCATGGATTACAGGAACAATGCAAAAGACCTTGATGATAATACGATAATCTACGGGCACAACCTCAACACGACAATGTTCAACGACCTTGATTATTTTGTCGACGAGGCCACACGTGATGAATACCTGGCAGCGGGAGGGGTTTTCCGTTTTGACACTCCGTATGAAGTAATGTCCTGGGAGATATATTCGGCATATGTAGTGGACAAGGACGATTTCAATTACCTTATCATAAACTTTTCATCCGCGGACCGGCACCAGGACTTTCTGGACGAGACCATGGAAAGGTCCTTTGTCGATACCGGGATAACCGTGACCCCGGATGACAAGGTACTCACGCTGTCCACATGCAACCATTGGCTCAATGATTCCAGGACTGTTATTCATGCGAGATTGATCAGGAACTAGAATAGACTTGCGGCAAGTCCATTTTAGCCTGTATTTCCAGGAAAATTACAAAAATTACATAAATATTGTATGAAAATCAAGAGAAATATTACAATTTTGTAAAAAAAGTTGCATTTCATATAAACCAGGTGTATACTGTCGATACTAAATCTTTTATACGAAACGGCAAACCGGTCGAAAGTCCGGGACGCAAAGCAAAAGGGCCTGACCCCGCAAGGGAATGGCAGCCTGGCCACCGAAAGGGAGATTTTTTATTTGTTAAATATTACTGACAGCAGTAACTACGAAAGGGCAAAGCCGTCGAAAGGCGGGGACGCAAAGCCAAGGGCCTAAACTTGACAGTATGGCAGCCGGTTACCGAACAAGGCACTGAACCAAGGGAGAGTCAGCTATTCACCAGCCGGATGCGGCGCCAAGTCAAAAGCCCACAATTGAATATTTCCTTGCAGCCATGGTAATGAAGGCTGCCGCTTATGGTTTTAGGACCGGGGTGTAAATTTTTTCATGCACCTGCAGGTCTTGAAATAGTTGACTAACATTCCCTTTAAACTGTGATGTAAAAATCACGTGGATCTCATTTAATCTTGATACCGGCTTTTGCGAAATCGCCGGTATTTTTCTTATATGATATAATTTAAATGTATAAAAATTTATAATGAAATTCAGTGATTTACATGAATGCCATGAAAGCCAAACATTTATTTTTTGTAATTCTCTTTGTCTCTGGCGTGATATCCATTACAGGCTGCACCTTGGGCAAGGATTTCCGCTCGACTTCTGGAAAGCCTGTTGATACCATCGTGCCTGAAACTTCAAACAGCGGGCAGGTGGAATATCGGGACCCGGCGGCCAGGGTGATTGAACTTCATTTTGGATACCTGAACATGGAGGATTCGGAAAAACTCCTCGGAACATTGACAAGCAGATGGTCGGAAAATCCGGTTGACTGGGGATTTGAAAGCCGAAAATCAATTAAAATTGTGTCAATTTCCGAAGTAACGGACGAGGTTATAAGGGAAGCCTATCTTGTGGGCGGGATGGGAAGCATAAACGGGACGTCGGGTGACAACCTGAAAGTGTATTACGTATGCTTTGAAGCTGTATATTCAACGGGTTTTGAAGGTTCTGACAGGACGGAAACAGAAGCATGGTGGTATTATGTCATACGTGACAATGAAGAATCCGATTGGCTGATTGATGATTTTGGACTCTAGCGGAATCCAAAGGTCGTATGATGCGCCGGTTGCGTCCATTGGCATTGGTTTGATATAGGCGGAATCAGGTGTCTTTGAAATATATTGACACTAATATCGTATTTTGTTAATATCTTAAATACGGTGCCGAATTGTGTAATGGTAGCACAACTGACTCTGGATCAGTCTGTGAGGGTTCGAATCCTTCTTCGGCAGCCAGGACCGCCCGGTAATGGGCGGTCCTTTTTTCATTAAAAAAATCACACAGTTGCCTTGGGCAAATGTGTGAAAAAGGGTGGCGGACGGGCTGGCAAGCGGTTATAATCCTATTATTATGTTTAAGAAACTTATTTTTATCATATTATCGGGTTTTGTTGTGATTGGGAGTCTGGGAGTGCTGTTCGTTGCGGCGGCAAGCGCCCATGTATTTACATATTCCTCTGAATTCATATATAAGGATATCAAAGAGCTTGAATCGGCGATGCAAGGCAAGGCCGGGGCCGTGATTGTATTCGGGGCCTATGTATATGACAATGGAAATCCTTCGCCGATGCTGGAGGACCGTCTTACGACGGGAATATCGGTATATGAGAATGAAATGGCTGCGAAGATTCTTCTTTCAGGGGACCATGGAACCAGGGGATACGACGAAGTTAATGCGATGAAAAAGTTTGTGCTTGGACATGGCACGGATCCGGCGGATATTTTTCTGGACCATGCCGGTTTCTCCACATATGATACGGTTTCCAGGGCGGTGCTGATCTTTGGCATTGAGAAGGCTGTTTTATCCACCCAGGAATACCATCTGAGCAGAGCAATTTACATAGCCCGTAAATCAGGCATAGAGGCATATGGTATTGCAGCCGATATCAAAAACTATCCACGGGGCGAGATGAGGCGCTATCTTGTAAGGGAATGGCTGGCCCGGGCCAAGGACTTCGTATATGTAAACATACTGAAGCCCGGTCCCGTCATTTCGGGGGATCCCATACCCATCGATGGAGACGGGCGCCTGACCCATGATTGATATCCGGCATCCGCATTGTTAAACGGTACATTCACCGGCATGATGCATGGTTTCTCTCGCTGAACCCGGTATTTCAAGCTATTCTTGACACTGGCGGCGCCGGTGGTTATAATGTTCGTAATATTAAGAAAACCGATGACCGGAAAGAGTAGGGAAGCATCCCGGCCGAAGAGAGCGTGCGATTGGTGCGAGCACGTGCCAGGACTTTTTGAAAATCATCCGCGAGGCTCATCCCCGAAAGGCAGTAAGGGATGACGGGGGCAACCGTTAGCGATGCAGGATATTGCCGGTTAACTGGCGAAGTATCCGTATGAGAGGCTTATTTAAGCAAACCGGGTGGTACCGCGTGAGAGCATGCTCTTTCGTCCTGTGGGATGAAGGGCATTTTTTATATGAACGGAGGAAGGACATGTACAGGAAAGTTTCGACAAAACTTAATTTTGCGGACAGGGAAAAGGAAATACGAAGATTCTGGAAGGAAAACGATATTTTCAAAAAAAGCATTGAAAACAGGGAGGGATCGCCTGTCTTCACTTTTTACGACGGACCGCCGACCGCAAACGGAATGCCCCACATCGGGCATATATTGACAAGGGTCATAAAGGACCTGATACCCAGGTACCGTACCATGAAAGGATACAAAGTCCTGAGAAAGGCCGGCTGGGACACGCACGGACTGCCTGTGGAACTAGAAGTCGAAAAATTGCTTGGCATCAACGGCAAGCCCGAGATAGAGCAGTATGGAGTCGAGCCATTCATTAAAAAATGCAAGGAAAGCGTCTGGAAATACAAGGGCAACTGGGAAGTAATGAGCGAAAAAGTGGGATTCTGGGCTGATATGGACGACCCTTACATAACATACGACAACAACTACATCGAATCCGTCTGGTGGGCCTTGAAGACCATATGGGACAAGGGCCTGCTGTACAAGGGTCACAAGATAATACCTTACTGCCCAAGATGCGGGACCAGCCTGTCCAGCCATGAGGTGGCCCAGGGATACAAGGATGTAAGGGAAGAATCCATATATGTGAAATTCCGTGTCAAGGGTGAGGATAATACATACTTCATGGCATGGACGACGACCCCGTGGACCCTGCCCTCTAACCTTGCGCTGACTGTCGGACCCGGGAACGAATATATAAAGGCGGAATATGACGGGGAATTCATAATACTTGCGAAAGCGCTTGCCGATGCGGTCCTTGGTGAGGATTACAAGGTAATAAAGACATACAAGGGCGCGGAGCTTGAGGGAATGGAATACGAGCCTTTGTTTGATTTCGTCAAACCGGGAAAGAAAGCCTTTTATATATGCCTGGGCGACTTCGTTACCCTGACGGAAGGAACCGGCATAGTCCATACGGCCCCCGCATTCGGCGAGGATGATGCCGTAATCGGGAAAAAATACGGGCTTCCTTTTGTGCAGCTTGTCGATACCGAGGGGAAAATGACACCGGATACAGGCTTCATCGCAGGTAAATTCGTCAAGGCGGCAGATCCGCTTATCATTGGATACCTTGAGGATAAGGGCCTTCTTCATAAGAAGAGTGTATATGAGCATTCATATCCATTTTGCTGGAGATGCGACACACCCCTGATATATTATGCGCGCGACACATGGTTTATCGAGATGACCAGGCTGCGGGACAACCTGCTTGCGAACAATGAAAAGATAAACTGGATACCAAGGACCATCGGCGAGGCGCGCTTTGGGAATTTCCTGAGAAACGTCGTTGATTGGGGGATTTCAAGGGAGCGGTACTGGGGTACGCCCATTCCGATATGGGAATGCGGGTGCGGCCACAGGCATGCCGTCGGCAGCATATCGGAACTAAGGGAAATGGGCAGGGATGTGCCTTCTGACATCGAGCTGCACAAGCCTTACATCGATAATGTCATTATCACATGCCCTGAATGCGGAGGCGGCATGAAGCGCATAAGCGAGGTTCTGGACTGCTGGTTTGATTCCGGTGCGATGCCTTTCGCACAATGGCACTATCCATTTGAAAACAAGGAGTTGTTCGAGGAAAATTTCCCGGCCGACTTCATAAGCGAGGCGATAGACCAGACCAGGGGATGGTTTTACACGCTGCTGGCGATATCAACCTTGCTGTTCGATGAACCGGCATATAAGAATGTCATCGTTCTGGGCCTTGTACAGAACAAGGACGGACAGAAAATGAGCAAGAGCAAAGGGGATTACGTGGACCCCGATGTCGTTCTCGACAAGCAGGGCGCCGATGCCGTCAGATGGTATTTTTATACTGCGAGCGCCCCATGGCTGCCGAGCAGGTTTTATGAGGAGGCCGTCAGCGAAGGCCAAAGAAAATTCATGGGTACTTTCTGGAACACCTATGCATTCTATGTTTTGTACGCTGAAATTGACAGCTTCAATCCGATGGAGCACAGGCTCGAGTACGATAAGCTGTCGCTGATGGACAAATGGATTCTTTCCAAGCTGAACTCATTGATATTGTACACGGACGAGTGCCTTGGCGAATACAGGATAACAGAGCCTGCAAGGGCGATGCAGAAGTTCGTGGACGAACTGAGCAACTGGTATGTAAGAAGGGGACGCGAGCGTTTCTGGCAGAAGGAAAACAACCAGGACAAGGTCAATGCATATATGACGCTGTACACGGTGCTCGTCAAACTTGCCATGATAAGCGCGCCGTTTATTCCCTTCATGTCCGAGGAAATATATCAGAATCTGGTGGCGGGCCTGGATCCGTCCGTCCCGGAAAGCATTCATCTATGCGATTTCCCGGTTGTGGAAAAACAATGGATAGCCCCGGATGTTGAAAAATATATGGATGATGTGCTCAGGACGGTTGTCATGGGGAGAAGCCTCAGGAATACGGCGTCAATCAAGAACCGCCAGCCTGTGGCCGAGATACTTGTCAGCGGCAATGTCGGGCTTCCCGAGGAATATGCGAATCTTGTCCGCGATGAGCTGAATGTTAAAAAAATATCCTTCATAGACGATGCATCGGGCTTCATTGATTACAAGCTCAAGCCTCAGCTTAAGACCCTCGGCCCAAAATACGGAAAACTGATTCCAGCCATATACAAGGCGCTTGAAAACGCCAAAGGTTCGCATGTTGTGGCGGAATTAAATGCAGGCAGGACGGTGTCCTTCGTCATAGACGGAACAGAGGTGGTACTGGGCGGCGAGGATATCCTTTCGGAAACAATACAGACAGAGGGGTACCTTTCGGAAACAGACGGGGGGCTGACGGTCGTTCTGGACACAAGGCTGGATGACAGGCTTATAGAGGAAGGTTTTGTGAGGGAAATCGTCAGCAAGATACAGACCATGAGAAAAGATGCGGGCTTCGAGGTGCAGGATCACATCCTTCTATGCTATGAAGGCACCGATAGAATTAAAAAGGTAATTTCCGACAATCTGATTGAAATTCATGGCGAGATTCTCGCCGACGGCGGATTCGGGGACATGGCGGACGGCGAATACCGCAAGGAATGGGACATAAACGGCGAGCGGGCCGCATTCAGCATCAGAAGAAATTGAATTGAATTATTATTTCCATAAAAACAGCCGGCGGCTGTTTTTATGATGCCCGCGGACATGGAATAAGCCCGGAATGAATTATCATGATGCAAGGACGGGTGTGCAAATTGATAACCCGGCAGTAATTTGCAGCATTATGTTATAATATTGTTGCCTGTAAAGTTTTAACTGGGAGGCGCGATGAAAAAGATTATTGCGGTATTTATTACATTCATATTGCTGATATCCGTTGCGGGATGCAAGGAAACCGTTGAACCTGCAAAAGCGGATACTTTCGCCATATACCTTGCGACAACCGACAGCGTGAGGGAATACGGATATTATGATGTTGAAAAACTGACATTGGAAGAAACACCGCTATTAACAGGGGAGGACATCAGAAGCTATTATTGGGAAGAGCATATAATCGAAATCACCGGTTCGTTTTCGGAAAAGATTTTCAACATCGAACCGGATTCATCATACGATACATTCGATGTCGATGCAAATGGTTTCAGGCAATATCAAAAGGGCGGAAGCAGGTTGCTTGGCACCGGCCAGTACATGTGCTTTGTAATAGTTGTCAACGGAGAAAAGATATATTCCGGTACTTTCCCCGCAAGTCCCATGATGCCTGCCGGGAATGAGGAAATAGTGCTTGGAGATATTTCAGACGGGAGAATGGCAATAGCCTATAATGGGACAGGATTTGACATTAGGAATTCAGATGCCATTTATGATTATTTCAACAAAAGCAACAAAATTGAGGCAATGTCAGGAGAAGCCGGCGATGTGCTTATACAGGATCTTCAGAACAGGCTCGAGGCATCGTTGGCAAAGTATGAGGCTCTTGAGGAAGACTACCTCGGACTTTCTGATAAGCTGGAGGCTTTTGATGACGCCGTTTCCCAAAGGGATGCAATAATAAGGTGGCAGGGCAACAGGCTTGCCATTTACATGAAGGAAACGCAGGAAGGGGCAGCCCATGAAGAGTTCAGCCGAAGGCTCTCTTCGCTTGACCCAACAGACCCCGGGAGCATTAGAATTGCGGCCGATTATCTTAGACAGCTTGCCGTTTCATCGAAATATGAAAATGACAGGATGTTCAATGTGTTCGAGGAATACTACGATGCCGTCATAGAAGGGATTCGCGAGTACAACAGGATTGAGGAGATAGACTCTGAATTCATTGCGCTATGCGAAGCCAACGGCATCATCGTATCCATAGAGGGCGGTTATATATCAGCCACAGCTAAACCGAGTTATCTCAGGGCGAATTTCGAGCTTCTGCTCTCGGATATCATAAACGAATACCTCATAATAAGGGATAATGAGGCTTCCCTGCTAAAGGATTCCGGAGCCGGCTCAATCATGGGACGGGAAGGCCTTAATCTTGCAATCGGGGATCTTGCCGATCTTATCGGCGAATGGGGAGGCTTTGCCAAAAACTATCCGTATACTTTTCCTTTCAACCTGAAGGCAAGTGAAAATGCCGAGTTTATACTTGACATTTTCATAGGGAGGACACAGCAGGTTCCATCGCCCCTATATAATGAGGCTGATTCATCGCTAAGGCAGGAAGCCAAGGATGCTTATCTGAAATTTATTACGGAATACCGGACTTCGCCTTACTTCGATATTATAAAGGACCTTTATATACTGCTGGAAAGCAACTCGTTCATTTTCAACCCGGATATCGAGGAGTTTCTGCGAAGGGTTGACTATTCGGCCTACAGATAAGGCCGGCAGGGAGGGAACGTCTCCATCGGAAGGAGCTTCCCGGAATAATCTTGACAAATTCAAGGAGGCTGGGTTAATATCATTACAAGGTACGATTATGAACAGAACAAATACAGCATGTTTTTATTTTTATTTTATAAAAGGCTGCGTGAAGTGAGTCCGGGATCGTCCTGTAAATAAAAAGGATAGCAGAGGCTCACAGGGTCTCTGCTTTTTATATTATGGCGTTGGCAAGCCGTTGCCGAAATGGAGGAAATCATGGTAATTGTACTTAAGCCGAATGCACCGGGCCAAAAAATCGAGGAGCTGGTGTATGAAATAGAAAACAAGGGGCTGACGGTCGAACGGGTCGTCGGAAGCGATTATACGATCCTTGGCCTTGTCGGGGATACGAGTTCAATAGACATTGACAGGATTCGCATAAACGATATCGTACACAACGTAATGAGAATCCAGGAGCCGTTCAAGCGCGTGAACAGGTTTTTCCATCCCGAAAGCAGCCTTGTCAACGTTGAAGGCGTCGAACTCGGCGGAAACAGGATAGGCGTGATCGCAGGCCCTTGTTCGGTTGAAAGCGAAAGGCAGATCATCGAAATAGCGACCAGGGTCAAGGCGGCCGGAGCTTGCTTTTTGCGCGGCGGGGCCTTCAAGCCAAGGAGTTCCCCGTACAGCTTCCAGGGGCTCGGATATGAAGGGCTTGAAATGCTTCGGCTTGCAAAGAGGGAAACCGGGCTTCCGATAGTGTCGGAGATTCTTTCGGAAAGCATGGTGGACAGGTTTGCACGGGACGTTGACATAATACAGGTCGGCGCCAGGAACATGCAGAATTTCATGCTTTTGAAGGAACTTGGAAAGATAAGGAAACCCATACTCCTGAAACGGGGTCTTTCGGCTACGATAGAAGAGTGGCTGATGTCCGCGGAGTATATAATGTCTGAAGGAAATCAGAATATAATACTCTGTGAAAGGGGAATCAGGACTTTTGAAAGGTATACGAGGAATACCCTGGACATAAGCGCAGTGCCTGCGGTAAAGAGGATGTCGCACCTTCCGGTGGTGGTCGACCCAAGCCATGCCACGGGAATGGGCTGGATGGTGCCGCCGATGGCCAGGGCTGCGGTCGCGGGAGGAGCGGATGGAATAATGGTGGAGGTGCACAATGATCCCGCGAATGCGCTCAGCGATGGAAGCCAGTCGATAACACCCGGCGAATTCTCGGATTTGATGATAAGCCTGGGAATAATAGCTGGTGCAATCGGGAGGAGTATCTGAAATGAAAACCATGGAAGCCAATCTTAAGGGAGGAAAGTATGGGATCCATATAGGGGCGGAATCCTATGGCGTTTTGGGCGCCGAACTGGCTGCCAGGGGAGGAAAGGTTTTTATCATTGCCGATGAAACCGCTTTCTCATATCATGGCAGGGCGATTCTGCAGGCTTTGCCGGCCGTTCCGGCCGGAATGAGCTTTGTACAGGGCGAGGAACAGAAAAACCTGCACACGTTCGGCAGGTTGCTTGAGGACTGCGGGGCTGCCAATCTGACGAGAAGCGACTGCATAGTTGCCTTCGGAGGAGGCGTATGCGGGGATATAGCGGGTTTTTGCGCTGCGGTGTATATGAGGGGTATTGATTATTATCAGGTTCCCACAACGCTCCTGGCGCAGGTGGACAGCAGCGTCGGGGGAAAGACAGGCGTAGATCTTGCCGCGGGAAAAAATCTTGCAGGATGCTTCAAACAGCCGCGCGGTGTATATATTGACACGGCGGTGCTGGACACGCTGCCGGCGAGGGAGGTCAGCCAGGGCAAGGCTGAGATGATAAAAGCGGCTTTAATCAAGGACCGGGGGCTTTTTGAAAAATTTGAGATGTCCGGGATTGTCACCGCGGAAAACATTGCGCAATGCATCAGAATAAAGATGGATTTTGTAAGGGATGACGAATTTGACGGCGGCAGGAGGATGATGCTCAATTTCGGCCACACCATAGCACATGCGATAGAGAAAAAAACGGGATATGGCAGTATCCCGCATGGTGAAGCCGTTGCAATCGGCATGGCGTTGATCACCAGGATTTCGGAAAAAGCCGGCTGCACAAAGAAAGGTACTTCCGAAAGGGTGGAAAAGATTCTGAAAGCGAACGGACTGCCTGTAAATACAACATTGAAAGTCAGTGATCTCGCTGTTGAAATGGCAAATGACAAGAAAACATTTTCCGGCATGCTGAATCTTGTATTCCTGAAGGAAATAGGAAATGCATATATAGAAAAAATGACTCTTGGGGATTTCATGACCATTGCGGGAGGGTTTTGATGGATATAAGAATTGAACCATCCAAACTAAATGGAAAGATACAAGCCCAGCCGTCAAAAAGCGATGCGCACAGGAAGATTATCTGCGCTTCGTTAGCCAAGGGTGAATCCCTGGTCGACAATGTGATTCTCTCTGAAGACATAGAGGCGACCATGCGGGGAATGGAATCGGCCGGATGCAAATATGATTGCTTGCGAAGCAGCGGATTTCCCGGAAGAATAAAGCTTGCTGTCCGCGGAATCGGGAATATGGCCCGGATGCACAGGAAAGTCGACTGCGGCGAGTCAGGCTCCACATTGAGATTCCTTTCCATGATTTTTGCAGCATTGGGCGGGGAGACTTCATTTACGGGAAAGGGAAGCCTTCCCGTGCGGCCGATGGACGGAGCCTTGGAATTATACTCCAGGCATGGGATTGAGTACAGGATCCCGGGAAATGGCATGAACCTGCCCCTTGAAATTTCGGGCAGACTTTCAGGAAACGAATTCCATGTCGATGCTTCCGTCACCAGTCAGTTTCTCTCAGGGTTGCTGATGGCCTTGCCGGCCGCAGGAATTAGCGGAACGGTATATGCCGATGGATATGGCGAATCAACCGGATATGTTGAAATGACGATTGATGCGATGAATCATCACGGTGTATGTGTCCATGGGGGCAATCCTTTCGAAATCCCCGGTAATGAGGGTTTCATGCCGCGGAAGCTGGCAATCGAGGGGGACTGGTCGAATGCATCTTATTTCCTCGCAATGAATGCAATGGGTTCGGATATTTTGATTGAAGGACTGAGCGATGATTCAAGGCAGCCGGACCGGTCCGGGGCGGGAATGATTGGAAAAATTTCAATGGGCGCGGAGATTGAAGCCGATGTATCGCAATGCCCGGACCTTATGCCCGCGCTGGCAGTGGTCGCCGCGGCTTCATCCGGAGTAACTCATATAACGGGGGGGCGAAGGCTCAGGGTGAAGGAAAGCGACAGGATAAAATCGGTTCTGGCAGGCCTTCTGGCCCTGGGCGCGGATGCATCGGAACTTGATGACGGCATGGTGATACGCGGCGGTAAGCCCATATATGGCGGGACAGTCGATTCTTTCAATGACCATAGGATTGCAATGGCATTTTCATCGCTGTGCCAGGCGGCAAAAGGGGATATAATAATAAAGGGCGCGGAATGTGTTTCGAAATCGTATCCGGGGTTCTTTGAGGACCTGAGGAAAATGGGAGGCAGGATTGTATGAGTGCATTCGGAAATAGGCTGAAAATAAATGTTTTCGGCGAGTCACATGGACCGGCCGTCGGAGTGGTGATTGATGGGCTTGCACCCGGAATTGAGCTTGATATGCCTTATATATCGGCCATGCTTGACAGGAGAAGGCCCGGAACAGGAAAACATGTCACAGGCAGAAATGAGGACGATGCTCCTGAGATACTCAGCGGGGTATATAACGGCCGGACTACCGGAATGCCGCTTTGCGCAGTCATAAGAAACAATGATGCAAGGTCAGGAGATTATGAAAGGCACTCCGGCCTGCCAAGGCCCGGCCACTCGGATTTTACTGCATTTATTAAATACAAGGGGTTCAATGACCATAGGGGAGGAGGCGCATTCTCGGGAAGGCTGACCGCGCCTATTGTTTTTGCAGGTGCGATCGCTAAAAAAATACTTGAAGACCGCGGAATTATAATTGTTTCACATCTGCTGCAGGCGGGCGGCGCGCGAGACATCACGCTGGATGAGCTCAGATATAATGAATCACAGCATCTGTCAATCTGTTCAAACAGCCTGCCCATGATTGACCGGATTGCATCGAATTCGGCGATGCAGGAAATTGAGAAAGCAAGGATGTCCCTGGATTCCATCGGAAGCTCTATTGAAACCGCGGCATACGGAGTGCCCGCCGGAACCGGTGAGCCCGGATTCGATTCAATTGAAAGCAGGCTTTCCGCGATTTGTTTCGGAGTGCCGGGCGTCAAGGCGATTGGATTCGGCAAAGGATTTGGATTTGCATCCATGACCGGAAGCGCAGCAAATGATTCCTTCCATTATGATGATGGCTCAGTGCGTACAAAAACGAACAACGCTGGCGGGATACTGGGTGGTATTTCAAACGGCATGCCGCTTGTATTTACAACGATAATGAAGCCGACCCCTTCAATCGCCCGCAGACAGGATACCGTTGACCTCATATCCGGGAAGGATGCGGTTGTTGAAATCAAGGGCAGGCACGACCCCTGCATCGGGATAAGGGCCGTACCTGTGATGGAAGCTTGCACGGCACTGGTGCTTTTGGACTTTTTAACGGAGGATTGAATGGACAAAATTGATGACAGCAGGAAAAAAATCAATGAAATAGATGCAAAACTGGCGGCTTTGTTTGAAAGGCGGATGGAGTATGTCAGGATGATCGCCCTGGAAAAGGCACAGGCCGGAAAGGCAATCTTTGACCCGGGGAGAGAAAATGCGGTCCTTGAAAGGACGGCTGCCCTGATAAAGGACGCAGGATTGCGTGACTATGCCGCGGATTTCTTCCGGGACATGATGGAGATATCGAAAAGATACCAATCGGATATCATTCCGATGATTCAGGCCCCCGGTACGTTTGAAATTCCAAATGGCGGAAAATCAGGTTATCAGGGAACCCGTGGGTCATATACCGAACAGGCATTCATAAGGTTTTTCGGCGAAGGGTCCAAACCCGAGGCATATGAAAATCTCGAGGAGCTTTTCAACGCAATTTCAACCGGCGTGATTGCCGGCGGGGTTGCGCCATATGAAAACTCTTCAACCGGCGGTGTAAATGCTGTAACCGATCTGTTGAGAAAGCATGGCCTGTATATAAAGGCCGAGACGGAAATAAGGATAGAGCACTGCCTGCTTGGAGTAAGGGGAGCCCTTCTGCGCGACATAAGATATGCATATTCGCATCCCCAGGGACTAAGCCAGTGCTCGGGATTCTTCGAAGCCAACAGAGGCATCGCCGAATGCTCATATGCGAACACAGCATTTGCCGCGCGTGATGTGGCTGCCTGGGGAAAGAAGGAAAACGCCGCAATCGCATCAAAGAGATGCGCTGAATTATACGGCCTCGATATAATCAGGGAAAATATCCAGGACAATAACCGCAACAAGACGCGGTTCATACTGATAAGCCCGGACCCCTCGCCGGCACCTGGTGCTTCAAAGACAAGCATACTTTTCACAGCAGGTCATTTCCCCGGGGCCCTTTACAAAATACTCGAGCCTTTCTACGAAGGGGGAATCAATATTACGAGGATAGAATCCAGGCCGAACCCGCGCAGAAGTTTCGAGTATTATTTTTATCTTGATTTCAACGGCAGCATCGAGGAAGACCGGATAAGCGGAGCCATGGAAAAAGTCAGGCAGTCATGCGGCTATTTCAGGATACTGGGATCCTATAAGGTTATGTGAAGGAAAATGAAACTTGCTTTAATCGGGAAAAAACTTTCCCACAGCTATTCGCAGGAAATACATGAAATATTCTTCGAGCTTACGGGCATTGAAGGCTCATACAGGCTTTTGGAAGTATCCGGACCGGAAAAACTGGAGGATGCGCTCCTGAATCTGGAGGAGTCGGGTTTTTCAGGCACAAATATAACAATACCATATAAAATCGATGTGCTCTCGCATGCTGTATATAGAAGTCCCGAAGTCATTCGGCTGAATGCGGCGAATACAATTGCTTTTACCAAAAGCGGGAGAAAGGCATACAACACGGACTATTTTGGATTCATGAGGTCGGTAGAAAAGGCCGGCATAAATCCGGGTGCGGGCGGATGGCTCGTTCTGGGGTCAGGCGGAGGTGCAAGCAGCGTGAAGGCTGTCCTTGAAGACATGGGGGCACCCGTGATATATACCGCCAGCACATCCAAAAAAGGAGAAGGTTTTTTAAGTTATTCGGAACTGGAGGGCATAAAGGGAATCAGCGGAGTTGTAAATACAACTCCGGTCGGAATGTTCCCTGACACGGAAGGCTGCATTTTGCCTGAAAAAGCTTTCAAGGGACTTAAATATGCTGTGGACCTTGTCTATAATCCCTCAAGGACGAAATTCCTTCAATATGCCCGTGACAACGGGTGTGTTTCGGTAAACGGTCTGTATATGCTGGTCGCACAGGCTGTAAAGGCCCAGGAAATATGGAATAACAAGACTTTTGGCGATGAGATAATAGATGCAATATATTCGGAAATGGAGAAAAGAATTTGAACAATATCGTGCTTGTAGGCATGCCCGGATCGGGGAAAACGACTATAGGAAGAACTGCCGCAGCAATGGCAGGCGTGGAGTTCACTGACATAGACGAAGCCATTGAATCCGAATATGGCCGGATTGAGTCGATTTTTTCGGAAAAAGGAGAGAAATTCTTCAGGGATATCGAATTCAAAGAGTTTGAAAAGGCATGCGCAGGCCGTGGAATTGTCATTTCAACCGGAGGGGGAATCGTCGAGAGGGAAGAAAATGTCCTGCTGATGAAAAAAAACACGGTGGTTTTCATCGACAGGGACATAGATAGAATCGTTAATACGATTGATAATGAATCCAGGCCACTTTTAAAGAACGAGCCGGGCGCCATCCTGAGGCTATATGAAAGAAGAATCCCGCTTTATCTTTCGGTCATGGATTTCAGGGTCGGGAACAATGGTGAACCTGAAGATTCCGCAAGGATACTTAAAAAAATAATCGAGGACAAACTAATATGAAGGCATTGCTTGTAGGAAGCGGAAACAGGGGCACCGCATATGCAACTTACCTGAAGGAAGGGATTCACGCCGTATGTGACAGGGATATTGAAAAAGCCCGGAGGCTGATAGGGGAATTTGGACTTGTAAACGCATCGGCGTATGATGATTACAGGAAGTGCACCGGATTTGACAGTATAATAATCGCCGTACCCGACCATATGCACGAGGAGGTATTCCTATGGGCCCTAAAGAGCGGGAAACCGATACTCCTTGAAAAGCCGGTTGCGGTCAACAACGGCTCCCTCAGGAAAATGCATGAGGCGGGGGCGGATTATAAAAGCGCTATAATTCTTGGGTTCGGCCTGAGATATACATTTATGTATAGAAAGGTGCTTGGCCTTCTTTCGGAGGGGGCCATAGGCGATGTCGTGGCAATCGAGGCGTCGGAAACGCTCGGCAGGCTGCATGCGGCGAAATTCTTCAGACGCTGGCATCGTTTCTCAGAATTCAGCGGAGGGCTGATGAACACAAAATGCAGCCATGACATGGATATCTTGAATCTTGCGGCCGCAAGCCGGATGAGATATGTGTCTTCCTTCGGTTCCAATACAGTATTTTCAAAGGGTTTTGGAAACGATGTCTGCAATGAAACTTGCAAAGAATACGAAACTTGCCCATATGCCGACGATTCTGAGGGATATTATTCAACCGCCGACCTTACCGTCTGCCCCTATCGCGCAGAATCTGACATAGTCGACCACCAGTCGGTGTTGATTGAGTTCGAAAACGGCATAACCGCAGTTTTCACGCTGACGATGCATTCTGGCAAGGGGGACAGGATAATAAGGGTGCATGGCTCAAAAGGAATGATCAGCGCCAGGTTTGAAGACCAGAAAGTCATGCTGACCATGAATCATCCTTTCCATGAGCAGACATTCGGGCCCGGTGAAACATGGGGAAGCCACGGCGGGGGGGACAGGCTGTTGTGCGGGCATTTTGTTGATGCAGTTTTGAACAATACATGTGAAAACCAGCTTGCGGACGGAATACTCGCAAGCGCCGCGGCGCTTGCGGCGGATGAATCAAGGCTTTATGGCAGAATTGTGGACATGAGGGATTTTGTCTGTTACATGGGATTGTAAAATGATATAATATCCGGGAACACTGTCGCCATTCACGTATATGCGGAGGGAATCAATGGGAAAGCTAAGAATAGGGATAATAGGAACCGGAAATATAAGCAATACGCATATGGCTTCATATAAGAAACTTGGGAATGCGGAGATTGCGGCCGTCTGCGACCTTAACGGTGAGAGAGTGGCGGCTTATTGCGAAAAATACGGGGTCCCGGTACATTATACCGACCACAGGAAACTCCTTGCGGATAAAAGCATAGATGCGGTAAGCATATGCACCTGGAACAACAGCCATTCAATGATTGCGGTCGACGCCCTTGAATCGGGCAAGCATGTGCTTTGCGAAAAACCGCTTGCCATGAATACATCGGAGGCCATGGCGATGCAACGGGCGGCCGAAAGGTCAGGCAGGCTTCTGATGGTGGGTTTTGTCAGGAGATTCGGTAAAAATACGAAAATAGTAAAGGATTTAATTGAGAACGGAAGGTTCGGGGATATATACTATGCAAGAGCCGGGGTAATCAGACGATGCGGAAATCCAACCGGATGGTTCGCCGACAAGAGTCTTTCCGGCGGAGGCCCCCTGATAGACCTGGGCGTCCATATGATAGATCTGTGCAGATTCGTTATGGGAAATCCCAGGGCCGTAAGTGTCTATGGCGCGGCATTCGACAGGCTTGGCGCCCGGAACGATGTGAAAATGGTTGAAAGATACAGGCCGATGGATTCGTCGGATACCTGCAATGTGGAGGACTTTGCATCCGCCATGATAAGATTCGACAACGGCAGCGTGCTTGCCGTGGAAGTAAGCTTCACTTTGCATACGGCGAATGAAAGGCTTTATTGCGAGGTTTTCGGAACGGAGGCAGGCGCTGAGATAGAACCCGGATTTAAAATGGCCGGCGTCATGGACGGATACAATGTGGACATAACACCCGTATATTCCGAAGACCACAACAGGTTCCAGGCTATGTTCGACAGGGAGATTGCGCATTTCGCGGACTGCATTGCATATGGTACCAAATGCATCAGTCCGGTTGAGGACGGCGTCGAAATGATGAGGATACTCGATGCGATCTACAAAAGCGCGGAATCCGGCGTAGAGGTTAGGATAGACAGGCCGTGAAGGCAGTTTAATATAAAATTTTCAAGGAGAATAAAAATGCAAAAGACCATACTTTCCCTTAACTGCGGAAGCTCGTCGCTGAAGTACAATCTTTTCAAGGTCAACAAGGACAATACCGTTACGGGGATCATAGGCGGGATTGCCGAGGAAATAGGCAACTGCGAAAGAAGCACGATGAAGTTTGAAATAAACGGGGAAAAGACAAAGTATTCCATCGAGCTTCCGGACCATGAGGATGCCCTTAAGGAGATGTTTGGTATATTCGAAAAACAGGACATGCCGAAGGAGACGATCGCGGCCATCGGGCACCGTGTCGTCCACGGAGGTGAAAAATATAATTCAAGCGTTTTGATGACCGATGAAGTCATTGATGAAATAAGGAAATTAGCCCCTCTCGCACCGCTTCACAACCCGCAGAATCTAAAGGGAATACTGGTCGCGGAAAAACTGCTGCCGGGAGTGCCGAACGTGGCGGTTTTTGATACGGCGTTCCATTCCACTATACCGGAGCCGGCCTTTAGATATGCCATACCCGAAGACTGGTACAGGAAATATCTTGTAAGAAGATATGGTTTCCACGGCACCAGCCATCTGTACGTTTCAAGAAGGGCCGCCGTGATGCTTGGGAAATCCCATAATGACATCAACTGCGTGACGGCTCATATGGGGAACGGCTCCAGCATAACAAAGGTTGTCAGGGGCAGAAGCATGGATACCAGCATGGGCTTCACGCCGTTGGAGGGGGTCATCATGGGAACGAGGAGCGGGGACCTTGACCCTGCCATAATCGGACATGTCGCGCATTTGATGGCCGATGAGAAAAACATGGAACTGGGCGCCGCCTATGATGAAGTCATGAGGATGCTGAACAAGGAAAGCGGCCTGAAGGGTATAAGCGGCACCAACCTGATGCAGGATATAAGGGAAAAAGCGCTTTTGAATGATGCTTTTTCCGAAGGGATAGTAAATATATATGCATACAGGCTTGCAAAGTACATAGGCAGCTACATGGCGACCTCGGATGGCTGCGATGCCATAGTATTCACTGCCGGTGTCGGAGAAAATGAATGGTATATAAGGAAAAGGGTGCTCGGGATGCTCGAGGGCTTTAAATTCAAGGTGGATGATAAGAAAAACAGGGTTCGCGGGGAGGAAGTCATATTTGCTGCAGGCGAATACAATGGAAATATCATAAGCGCAATGGTAATCCCGACCGATGAGGAAGTCGTGATTGCGTACGACACGCTGTTCATAGGCGCGCTCGGCCAGGAAGCACCTGAAAACTATCCGTTTGAAACAGCCTGATGAAAGAATTCATGGAAGCGGCACGACCATGGCTATAAGGTTCCAGACAGCGGGGCGAATGACCCCGGGGTCCATGGGGCGGCATATATTTAATAATACTTGCCATGTGGACTGAAAGCTGTTATAATGTCGTTGCTTAATTATGTTTGTGTCAAAGAGTGGGTTTGCCCGCTCTTTGTTACTGTAAGGAGTGAGTTGTATGGCCGGAGGAATAGTCGGCATGGTGAGCGGACCTGCGGGGGACATAGCGGCAAGACACGGGCTTGAGCTTGTGGATGTTGAATACATAATGGAAAGAGGAACCCGTTACCTGCGAATCTATATATACAAAAAGGACGGGGTGGGTATCGACGACTGCGTTGCGGTCCACAGGGACCTGGAAGCATTTCTGGATGAAAAAGATGAGATCCTGGGTCCGTATACACTGGAAGTGTCTTCACCCGGATATGAACGGGCTTTGAAAAGCCAGGCTGATTTTTCAAGATATATGGGTGAAAAAGTGGAAGTCAGGCTATACACTCCGTTTCGCGGGAAAAAGATATGGAGCGGTACGCTGGATGGTTTCAGCGAAGGAATGGTATCGCTTGAAACTGAAGAAGGAAACATGGAGTTCAGGCTGGAAGATGCGGCAAAAGTCAAAAGGGTTTTTGAATTCTGATTTATTTAAAGGAGGAGAAGCATGGCTTCGGAATTGATGAGTGCCATAAGGCAGATTGAAAGGGAAAGAGGAATCGAGGCTGAGGTCCTTATAGAAGCCTTGGAAAAGGCCCTCGAATCCGCGTATAAGAAAAATTACGGGAACACTTTTGAAACGAACGTAGTCCTTGACAGGGAAACGGGAGACATCAGGGTTCTTAGGATAAAAACCGTCGTTGAGGAAGTCTTTGACGACGAGATAGAGATATCCCTGGCCGACGCGCAGGAATACGGCGAAGTTGAGATAGGGGATGAGCTTCAGTTTGAGGAATACATGGACCCGCATTCCTTCGGAAGGATAGCCGCTCAGACTGCAAAGCAGGTCATAATGCAGAAAATCCGAGAAGCTGAAAGGGAAAAGCTATATGACATATATGACAATAAACTCAAGGATATAATAGCCGGGGTCATACGAAGGGTTGAAAAAGACACCGTGTACCTGGACCTTGGGAACACCGAGGCTGTGATGTCGCAGAGGGAGCAGGTCCCGAGCGAGCATTATTCAGTCGGCTCAAGGCTCAAGGTTTATGTTACCGAAGTAAAGAAGACGAACCGCGGACCAAGGATATATGTATCCAGGACGCATCCGGATCTTGTAAAAAGGCTTTTTGAGCTTGAGGTTCCGGAAATACAAAACGGCGTGGTTGAGATAAGGGCGATAGCGCGTGAAGCAGGTTCAAGAACCAAGATAGCGGTATTCTCCAATGATGCCAATGTAGATGCTTCAGGCGCCTGCATCGGACACAAGGGGATAAGGGTTACCGCGGTGGTTGATGAACTCAGGGGTGAAAAAATCGATATAATCGAATGGAGCCAGAACCAGGCTGCATTCATATCGAACAGCCTGAGCCCTGCGGATGTAATAAGGGTTGATATATTCGAACCTGATGACGACAGCGAGGAAGATATGAAAGCCCGTGTAACCGTACCCGACAACCAGCTTTCCCTGGCAATTGGCAAAAGCGGCCAGAACGCAAGGCTCGCGGCCAGATTGACCGGTTGGAAGATCGACATAATAGCGGAATCCGAACTCCGGAACATCATCGAAGGCGAGCTGATGCATGTTGCGGATGATAAAAGCGGGGATGAACAGGCAAGCAATCCGCTTGATCAGCTGTTCATGGACAATAGCCCATCGGAAGACGCTGACATTATTGAAGATGAAACCGGCGAAGATGCTTTGGATGAAGAAGGACAGGCAATTGAAGAAAATGATACCGAAGGGGCTGACGAAGATTGAACAAAAAGATCCCGATGAGGATGTGCGTGGCCTGCAGGGTGATGCAACCAAAGAAAACATTGATAAGGATAGTCAGGTCGCCCGAGGACGGAGTCTGTGTGGACCTGACGGGCAAGAAGTCCGGAAAGGGCGCATATCTGTGCAGGAAAGCGGAATGCATCGAAAAGGCCCGGAAAACATCGGCATTGAAAAGAGCGCTTGATGCGGATATACCGCAGGACATATACAAGGAGCTGTCAGACAATGCCCAATGATGCGGACAGAATTTATCCATTGATCGGACTGGCGAAGAAAGCTGGGAAAACTGTGACCGGAAGCGAGCTGTGCATAAAAGAAATGAGCGCGGGAAAAGTAGTGCTGGCAATAGTGGCCGTGGATGCGTCGGAAAATACCAAGAAAAGAATCAGGAATGCCTGCGCCGCAAGGAAGATAGAGTACGTGGAATATGGAATCGGCGGGATGCTTGGAAAAATGACCGGCAGCGACAACAGGATGGTAGTGGGAATTAAGGATAAGAATCTTGGAAATTTAATTTTATCAAGAATGCATGTTGAACGGAGTTAATGAATGAACAAAAAGATTAGTGAAATCGCAAAAGAACTTGACGTCAAGCCCGGGGTCATACTTAAAAAGCTGAAGGATCTGGGATTGGAGGCTGATAACATTGCTTCCAGTCTTTCGCTTGAAGAGCAGAACAGATTATATGAAAGCATGGGAATAAGAAAAGGCATAACCACCCGCAAGGTTACGAAGGTAACCACTGACGGAAATGTGGTATCCAAAAAGAAAGTAATCATCAAGGTTCCCGGCAAGGCGCCGGGGGATGTTGATAAAGATAAAAGCAACTTCATTGTTTCGGACGAATCATCTGATTTGATGAGCGGAATGGTCAGGGGAGCCAAGACCCTTGAGAAGCCCGCTAAAAAAGCTGAAAAAGCAAAGGAAAAGGAAGAACCCGCAGTTGCTCCCGAACCTGTTGCGGCAGAAAGGCCGAAGCTTAAGGTTACGGTGATCAGAAAGCATAAGGATGAGGAACCAGCCGCAGACGCGGGTGAACCGGTTCCGCAGCCGGATGCCCCGCAAACGCAAGATACGAAACCGGAATCCGGCGATATGCCTGAAAAAGGTCATGAAGCCGAACCGGCAAAAACCATGCCTGTCGAAGAGAAGAAAACTGTTTTGCCGAAAGAAACAGCAAAACCCTCGTATTCCGCGGGTCCGGGAACACATAGGCCATCAAAATATGCAAATAACGAACCTGCACGGAAACTTGGCCTGACGGGAAAGAAGATTGACATGCGGCCTGATAAACCAGGTATTCCGGATGCGCCTGCTGACATTGCGGATCTCGAGGCCGGAAATCAAAGACCAAATAAAAAAATAGAAAAAGTAATTTATAAGAAAACCGTGAAGATTGACGATAAGCCGGAATCACGCGATAAGAAAGCGCCTGTAAATAAAGTGGCGAGCACCGGTTCCAAGACACAGAAGTACAGGAATAATCCATATGTCGGAGGACTGCATAAAGTCAATGAAGTCCTGTCAGAGGACTTCATCCTCAATGAATATTACAGCGATGACAACATACGCAGAAGAAGAAGCAAGAGAAAGGGAGATGTCAAGCCCAGGAGGGAAATACTGACCAGGGTAAAGCTTCCCGAGACGATGACCGTCAAGCATTTTGCCGAAACCATAAAAAAGCAATCCTCGGATGTCATAACGAAGCTTATGTCGCTTGACGTCATAGCCTCAATAAATGATGAAATCGACTTTGATACGGCGTCGCTTGTCGCCGGCGAATACAGGATTGAAGCAGTGCTTGAGGCGAAGGTTACGGAAGAGGACATACTCTTCAAGGACGATGAGGAAGAGACTGAAGACAATATGATTGAAAGGGCGCCGGTAGTGGTTGTCATGGGGCATGTCGACCATGGCAAGACAAGCCTTCTTGATACAATCAAAAATACGGATGTGGTTGCAACCGAGGCAGGGGCGATAACCCAGCATGTGGGGGCATACAGCGTCCGCATAAACGGCAAGGCGATTACTTTCCTCGATACCCCGGGCCATGAGGCCTTTACGTCAATGAGGCGCCGGGGGGCCCAGGTAACTGACATTGCCATAATAGTTGTGGCCGCCGACGACGGCATCATGCCCCAGACGGTAGAGGCGCTCAACCATGCCAAGGAAGCGGGCGTTTCAATAATAGTCGCCATAAACAAGATAGACCTTCCCGCTGCAAACCCGGACAGGGTGAAGCAGGAACTGACCGAATACGGTGTTGTTCCGGAAGAATGGGGAGGGGATGTAATCTGTGTGCCGGTATCGGCGAAAACAGGCGAGAATGTCAGCCAGCTGCTTGAAATGGTTCTTCTTGCTGCGGATGTGCTTGAGCTCAAGGCCAATCCTGACAGCCAGGCGAAGGGAACCGTGATCGAGGCGAAGCTTGACGCCCACAAAGGGGTTGTCACAACAATGCTGGTCCAGAAGGGAACTCTTAGGGTGGGCGACTGTGTTATAAGCGGCTATTCCGTCGGAAGGATACGTGCAATGGAAAACGACAAGGGGGAACCGCTTGAAGAAGCCGGTCCCTCGACGCCTGCGGTTGTAGTCGGGCTGGATGAAGTTCCCGGGGCAGGCGAGACTTTCTATGCGGTTGACGACGAGAGGACGGCCAGAAGTCTTGCGGACAGACGCAGGTTCGATATGCAGCAGCAAAGGACGGCGAGAAAGCCCGCCACACTTGATGAATTATTCAACCAGATACAGGAAGGTTCGGTAAAGGAACTGAAGATAATAGTCAAGGGCGATGTGCGCGGTTCGGTCGAGGCCGTAAGCGAGGCTTTGGAGAAACTTTCCAATGAGGAAGTCTCTGTCAAGGTAATCCACGGCGCTGCCGGAACGATAAGCGAAAGCGACATAAGCCTTGCGGAAGTATCCGGTGCGATAGTCATCGGCTTCAACGTAAGGCCGGGCAACAATGTAACCGAGGCTGCAAAGGCGGCCGGAGTGGATATAAGGCTTTACAGGATCATATACAATGCCGTTGAGGATGTCGAGGCGGCAATGAAGGGGATGCTTGATCCAAAATACAAGGAAGTCGTAACAGGCCATGCTGAAATAAGGCATATATTCAAGGTTTCCGGAATCGGCACCATAGGCGGATGCATGGTCACCGATGGAAGCATAAAGAGAAATTCCGATGTGCGCGTGGTCAGGGACGGAATCGTTGTTTACGAAGGAAGGCTTGCATCACTGAAACGGTTCCAGGATGATGCGAAGGAAGTTCAGTCCGGATACGAGTGCGGCATGTCCGTTGAAAAGTATAATGATATTAAAGAAAACGATGTTATAGAGGCCTATGAGATGGCTGTAATCAAGGAGTAAAGGTGTCCAAGAGAATTGACAGGATCAGCGGGGAGCTGAAAAAAGAAATCAGCAATATATTGCTGACGGAGATAAAGGATCCAAGGCTTACATCGATGCCCGGTGTGATTGGCGTCAAGGTTACCAACGACATGAGCTATGCGGATGTTTATGTAAGCCTTTATGGCGACGAAGAGTCAATACAAAGCTCGCTCAAGGCGATTAAAAGCGCATCAGGGTACATCAGGTCGCTTGTCTCCCATAGGATGAGCCTGAGGTATGTGCCTGAATTAAGGTTCAAGTGCGATAACTTCATCGAACAGGGATTCCGCATCAATGAAATACTCAAATCAATAAAGAAGGATTCCAAAAATGAACCTGAATGAGTTTTGCGAAGCTTTTGAATGTGCGGTTGAAAACAGCGGTTCCATTGTCATTCTTCCGCATGTATCAGCCGACGGGGACGCCCTTGGAAGCGCAATAGCCATGGGGTATTTCCTGATATCCAAAAACAAGAACGCCAGGGTTGTCCTGGAGGAACCCATACCCGACAAGTATAATTTCCTTAACAATGACGACTTCATAGAATTATATGAGCCGGTGCGGGGCTGTGCGGCCGACATGATAATTGCATTGGACACAGGGGACATAAACAGGCTTGGAGCCAGGAAGACATGCTTCCCGGCGGACAATACCTGGAACATCGACCATCACAAGACAAACACGGGATTTGCCAAAAATAATTATGTGGACACTTTGGCATCCTCAACCGGAGAGATTGTTTTCAGGATCATGGAGAAAATGGATTATCATATTTGCTGCAGGCCGGCGGAAGCATTGTTTACGGCGATAAGCACGGACACCGGCGGGCTTCGGTATTCCAACACGACACCGGACAGCATGAGAATATGCGCAAGTTTGCTCGAGACGGGCATTGACATAGCCGAGATATCCCACAGGGCCTTTGATATGATGCCTTATCCAAAGGTGCTGCTTCAAGGGGCTGCGATTGATAACATGAGGCTTTATTTCAACGGGGACCTGGCCGTAATAACCCTAAAAAGCAAGGATTATGATTTCTTGAACGGAAAAGAAGAATATTTCGACGGAATAGTGAACCTGACTGTCAACACGGAAGGTGTCAGGGCCGGGGCGCTTATAAGGGAAACATCCGACGGCACTATAAAAGTCAACCTTCGTTCGGCTGAGGACGGCATAGATGTATCTTCGCTTGCGGGAGCCAACAACGGAGGGGGACATGTCAGGGCCGCCGGCTTCACGGACGCTTCCAGAAGCCTTGAGCAGGTTAAGGAATATATCATGGGATACTTTGCGGAAATATTCGGGAAAAATGAGCATTAACGGAGTAATCAATGTTTATAAGGATAAAGGAATAACTTCCTTCAGCCTGGTTCGCGAGGTGAAAAAGGCCGCTGGGGCGGATAAGGCCGGACATACGGGTACACTTGACCCGTTGGCATCCGGTGTTCTTCCCGTATGCCTGGGAAAGGCGACCCGGTTGTCGGGGTATCTGATGCAAAAGGACAAAACCTACGAAGTCGGGATGTATATCGGAGTTTCGACTGATACATTTGACCTTGAGGGCAGGGTAACCGCCATGAGGGATTCGCAAGGAATCGGGGAAAAGGACGTAATAGAATGCATAAAATCATTCACCGGTGAAAGCCTTCAGGTCCCGCCCGCGCATTCGGCCATAAAGGTCGGGGGAAGGAAGATGTATGAATATGCCAGGAAGGGCATTGAAATAACTCCTGAACCACGAAAGATAAATATACTTTCAATAGAAAATATCAGGGTTGCCAGACGGGAATTTAAAGGAATTAATGTCATCGAAGCAGGTTTTACGGTACAATGCACAAAAGGAACATATATCAGGAGCCTTTGCAGCGACATAGGGACTGCGCTCGGGTCCTTTGGCGTAATGACAGGGCTTGAAAGACTGGCCAGCGGAAATTTTACAAAGGCAGGGGCAAGCACCCTTGACGAGATAAGACTGGCGGCCCGGGAAGGAAGGATCGAAGAGCTGATCCTTGATGCCGCGGACCTGACGGGACTTGACAGGCTCAGGCTTGATCAAAAGGAGACAGCGGATTATATGAACGGCATTAAATTATGCAAAAGCGGGAGCAAACCCGGGGAGTATCTGGTTGAATCTTTTGAAAGAAGCTTGATTGGCATCGGCGTCATAAATGATGAAGGCATTTTGAAAGGCAGGAAACGATTGTCATGAGAATAATCGGCGCAGGCGATGAAATAGGGAAAGACGAGCGCTACGGAGTCGGTCTCGGCAATTTTGACGGGGTTCACAGGGCCCATGAATTTCTGATAACCGAACTGGTGCAGCTGTGCAAGGCCAGGGGAATCGCTTCGATGATCTATACATTCAGGGAACATCCCGGAAATCTTCTGCGCGGTAAAAAGATAAAGCTTATTTCCCCGTTGGATAGAAAAATCGAAAGATTCAGGGAACTGGGTGTGGATGTCCTGTGCCTGGTGGATTTCAACAGGGAGTTCGCCAATATCGACGCAGAGGAATTCATTAACGGCATACTGAAGAATAAATACAATGTCGAACTTGTAGTTACAGGTTTTAATTACAATTTTGGCAAGGGTGGGCGCGGGAATACCGATATGCTGTCAGAAATCGGCGCCAAGCTTGGGATCGATGTTGTCATTGTCGCCCCGGTGATGCTTGAAAATCAAATAATCAGTTCATCCCTGATAAGGGAGAAGCTGAAGAACGGCCACATGGAATCCGTCGCAAATATGCTCGGAAGATATTATTCAATCAGGGGAACGGTTGAATACGGCAATAAAATCGGAACAGAGATCGGGTTTCCTACAGCCAATATAATTCCGCTGGAAGACTTCGCCCTGCCAAAATCGGGAGTTTATTATACAAAGACAATAGTTGACGGGGCCGAATACAAAAGCATAACCAATATCGGAAGAAAGCCTACCGTCACAAAAGAAAAAAGAATAATAATCGAAACGCACATATTTGATTTCGGCGGCTGGCTTTACGGAAAGGAAATCGAAGTCCTGTTCATCAGGATGATAAGGAACGAAAAGAAATTCGACGGGATAAGCGAACTGAAGGAACAGATACTCAGGGACATCGATGATGTAAGGAAATTATTTTAAACGCAATCTGCTTGTCCGGGATTTGGTACTATGATAAAATGTTCACAGCTTTTACGGAGGTAATTATATGACTACTGTTTCGTTTCCCAACCTATTCGGCGGTTTTGACATCAATGTCAGCCGGGTGGCCTTTACAGTTTTGGGGGTTGATATCTACTGGTATGGACTTATAATCGGAGTGGGATTCGCACTGGCGGTGTTTCTTGCGCTGAGAAATGCGAAGAACCATGGCATAAAGGAAGACGATGTCATAAATATTCTTCTGATCGCCGTGCCGGTCGCCATTATCTTCGCAAGGCTGTTCTATGTCGTATTCTACACCAAGAACTGGACATTCATGGAAATAATAAACATCAGGGACGGAGGGCTCGCCATATACGGGGGCATAATAGGCGGCCTGGGAACCGCTGCCATATATGGGAAAATCAAGAAAATAAGTTTTCTAGCGCTCGGGGACCTGGCGGGACCATATTTTGCTCTTGCCCAGGGAATAGGCCGATGGGGTAATTTTGTCAATCAGGAGGCGTTCGGCTACAATACCAACCTTCCGTGGGGGATGACAAGCGTACCCATATCAAATGAACTCAGCATCATGGCCGCAAAGGGAATTGACGTAAACCCATACCTTCCGGTTCATCCCACCTTCTTGTATGAATCAATCTGGAATATCGGCGTTTTCGTATTGCTTGCGATACTGAGCAGGAAAAAGAAGTTCAACGGCCAGATATTCTGCCTTTACATGGCCCTGTATGGATTTGGAAGGATGTTCATCGAAGGGCTCCGGACAGACAGCCTGATGTGGGGAAACATCCGGGTATCGCAGCTTCTGGGCTTTCTGTTCTTTATCGTATTTGGAACAGTTCTCATTCTGATTTATGCAAGATCGAGAAAAGAAAAGAAATTGGCCAGGGAAGAAGAGGACATAATTACGGGAACCTCGGAATTTGCCTCTATACTGCAAAACAAGGATGAACTGGAAGAAGAGAAAGAGGACATTGAAAGCATTGAGCTTGAGAAAAAATCAACATCCGGGGATTCGAAGGTCGAATAATCTGTTTGAGTAAGGATTAAAAAGGGATTCCACACAGGAATCCCTTTTTGAATATTAAGAATACAGTTGATTTATCAATCGCTTTTAAGACTGTAACGCCGTTTTAGCGAAACGGCCAGGACTATCCCCGTTATTATAAGGATAATTCCGAAGATGATCATCGCTGTCCCGAAAATGGATACAGGGTTGTTTTTCAAGAGATTTGAAAAACCCTCATCAAAACCGAATTGCGGGTCTCCAATAAAGATGGTTTCGTCAGGAAAGAAACCGTCGATTCCAGAAACCATTCCGCGCACGACTATTTTCGCCAAGGCTCCTATCAATGAAAAACCTGCTCCAACCACCGCAACATAAACTCCGAAAAGCCATCCATACCTGCGAAGCAAGCGGCCGATCAGACCAGGGACTGAATCCACCCATGAATGAGGGGGGGATTGTGCAGTTCCTTTATCATCAGATATTTCCTCCCGGGATAAGAGCCAGTCCATCGATATATCGAATGTTTCGGCCAACAGCAGCAGTTTCCCTACCTCTGGTTCGGAATCCCCGGTTTCCCATTTGCTTACGGCTTGCCGGGACACGCCTATCCTTTGGGCAAGATCCTCCTGCGACAGACCGGCCTTCTTCCTGTAAAACAGTATTTTTTCGTTCAGATTCATAATTCCTCCTTGTATAATGCACTTGCGTGCATTTTTATCTTTTCCTCTTTCTTTATATAATTAATGCATGCACTGTGGATTATTTTTTC
>JAFGQE010000142.1 GCA_016935835.1 Clostridia bacterium
AAGATTACACTCCACACCTTATATTATATGGTTGTGTTCGGACTCATAGTCTGGGGATTCGACGGGATTGAATACAAGGGGATAATGCAGACCGCGGGTTCGGCTATGCGAGCTTTGCTCAACGGGTTCATCAACCCCGACCTTGCCTATGCAGGCAACATGACGGTCGACGGACTGCCCAATGCTATTCTTGAGACGATAGCCATTGCCATAAGCGGCACTTTCGTGTCTGCGATAATATCGATACCATTCGCACTTCTTGCAAGCCAGAACATCGTGGGACAAAAGGTCTCTAAGATAGGCAAGCTGATAGTAACCATGATCAGGACCTTTCCCGAGCTTATACTCGCCCTTATTTTCATCAGCGTCGTCGGCCCGGGGGCCCCGGCGGGAATACTGGCGCTTGGCATTCATTCGATAGGAATGCTTGGCAAGCTGTTTTCGGAAGCCATAGAAAGCATGGACATGGGTGTCAAGGAAGCACTTGAGTCATGCGGCGGCAATTATTTCGAGGTGCTTTTCAGGGCGGTGCTGCCGCAGGTAAGCCCGGAGCTAATAAGCTACACTCTTTACCGATTTGAAATCAACATGAGGGCCGCATCAACGCTGGGTCTTGTCGGGGCCGGCGGAATCGGCGCCCCCCTTATATTCGCAATACGAACCAGGTCCTGGTCAAGGGCGGCCGTTATTATTATTGTTCTTGTAATAACTGTCACTATCATCGACCAGATATCCGGCAGGATAAGGAAGAAGCTTGTATGATGAACATACTGATTGTAAACGATGACAGCATAAATTCATACGGGATCAGGCTGCTTGCGAAAAGCGCAAAGAGATTTGGCAATGTATATGTCGTGGCGCCGCATACCGAGCAAAGTGCGATTGGCCACGGCATAACGATACACGACCCGATGAAACTCCATGAGCAAAATGATTTCATGGAGGGCGTAAAGGCATGGAGCCTTGAGGGAAAACCCGCCGACTGCGTCAAGTTTGCCCTGTTCGGTCTTCATCTGAAAATTGACATAGTTCTTTCCGGGGTAAACAACGGCCCCAACCTTGGAACGGACATTATCTATTCGGGTACGCTTGCAGGAGCTTCCGAAGCCATAATACTGGGTGTGCCGGCGATAGCCTTTTCCACGGACTTCGATTATTTTGACATCGTGGAGAAGGAACTTGACTGTGTCCTCGGAAAAGTCCTCGACAAAGACATACTGACCATTGAGAATGTCATAAACGTCAATTTCCCGAGCAAGGAATTCAAGGAATCCAGGGGCTTCAAGATAACGGAGCAAGGTTTGCGGCCGTTTTTACATGAGTTCGAGCTTGAAGGGGATGTCTACTGGGCCAGGGGAACCTGGGAGGTCATAACCAATGGACCGCTGACGGATGTATATGCTTATGAAAACGGATATATCTCCTTCACACCGATTCAGATCAACAGGACGAACTATGAGTACATGAAGGTTCTGCAGGAAAAGATCGTTTGGGAAGAGGAACAGTGCGATTGAATGCATCAATCGAATTAATCCATGTATTGCTAAACCGGCCTTATACAGCCGGTTTTTTCGTCCAACGGAATTATGAAAACGATATTCCTAAAACAGGTATATCCGAATGATTTCCAACCTGAAGTCCATGGAAGCATAGGTCTTTTCTGGAAATTATGCATAGTGTGCATAAAGCCCACCAAAAACTTCAGTTCATCTACTATAATCAGAAATGCACCGTAGGCTGAATATGGATTAAGTCGAAAATTCGTTTCATACAAAAGAAACCGGTAAGGTTAAAAACAGAAGAAAAATATTCAGGGAGACCCCTGAAAATAACGAGCTTATTACGAATAATATAGATGCTGGTAATAATGGCAAACCCGCCGCGAGACGGGGACGCAAAGCCAGGAATCCCACGCGGATGGTCCGGTTGCTACTCAGAAACCTAGTATTTGTAGCTGCCGGTTTTTATTTGGGGATAAAAGTCAAAGACGAAAGCCGTTGAAATAAAAAGAATACGGCGGACGTTCAAATAAATTTCTACAAAAGATGCTGTCAATAGCAAACCCGCCGTAAGACGGGGACGCAAAGCCATGAGTCCTCCAAGGATAGTCAGGTTGCCGAAAAGGGAATATTGTCAAAAATTTTATAGGAGGAAGAGCTATGAAAAGAAAGATTCTAGCGGCGATTTCATTGGCAATGATTATCGCAATGCTTGCGGTGCCGGTCAGCGCGGCAAAACCGGGCGATGGCCCCGCAAGAGTGGAAGACACGGTTTCGGCATCCGTTACACCCGCCGATTATCCCGCTACTACGCTAATGGCAGGTCAGGATATGCCGGTAGGAACCGTTTACATCAACGCATGCGCTGAACCTAATACATACGAGGTTAGGTATGTGGTTGATGCGGAAGGCTGGTGGCTGTCGGAAGTCCATTTCGAGGCGATAAACAATGGCGATCTGGAATTCATAATGAACAACGGGTCACTGATTCCGGGTAAGTTTACAGTAAATCAAAAATTTGAACCTGGTTTTGAAGTCAAGGAATATAGCTTCAAGTATGAATCAGATGATGAGGTTCTTGATTTTGCAGCGCATGCAGTTGTTACAGATGCTCCTGTCGGACTGGAGAACGGCAAGCTGTACGGAACAAGAACATCAGGGGTCAAAGGAATATATGAGATCGATGCAGTTGCCGGAAGCATCAACTTGCTTAAGGCAATAACAGGCGGAGCGGGTGATGTCAACAACGGGACAGGCTATACCAATGCCCTTGCTTACGATCCCGGCAGCAACAAGCTGTTTTTTACTGCCCCAAGCAGAGTTGGCGTCAGTCCATCGCCTTTGTATGCGTATGATATAACATCGGATACTTTAGAATACATATGTGATCTGGAGGGTTCGGTTGTTTCGGCAAGTTTTCATCAAGGGGCATACTATTATATAGCAGAGGAAGCCAATTCTTTAATGAGACTTGATAACCCATCAATTGGTGGAACCCCTGTAGAAGTGCATTCAGGATTTGGTGCGGAGGATAGTTTTACATTCGGGGACATTGCTATTTCAGGCAATGCGATGCTCTATGGAAGCACAAGGGTGGCACCGCAGATGTTCTTTTCAATCAATATAGGCAACGGTAGTTACATCAAATATGAAGGAGCGACTGCTCTGGATCTTCAGCTCGCCTTTGGCTCAAATGGATTACTGTATGGTACAAAGCATGCAACTGGCCAATTCTATACAGTAGATACATCCACAGGAATTCAAAGCGCAGTTGGACTTGTTGCGAGTGGGTTCGCAGATCTTGCATCGGGAATGCTTTTTACGCCTGACTATGAGACGGCCTGGGGAGCAGGCGAGGATGCAGGAACCCAAAATTGGTCGATGCTCATTCCAGTTACCGATGTGCCGCGTTTCATCGAAACACTTTCTGTTCAGGCATATTCAAGCAATACATTAGAGCCTGTAGTCGCATCAACAACTGAGGTTCTGGAAGCTGGGAGAACATATATGCTTGTTGCTTCCGGGACTGCAGATGCTCAAGTTGGAAGGCCCATTCTGTTTGATGCAAAATATTCATTATCAGTAGGTGAAACTGATTGGAATGATTATGTAGCTAATTATGAAATTTATGGAACAAAATTGCTAGAACTATTTGTTGATGGAAATGAAGCGGATTGGGGTGCGTACACAGATACTCATGTTTATGATGTCGAAATAACTGGTGATGGAACTACTTTGGAATTATACATTTATGATGTCTATTACACAAATAATACAGGTTTTATAAGGGTTGATATTTATTTGATGCCCTAAAACATTAGCAGAAGGAGGGATAATTACCCTCCTTCTGTATAACAAAATATGAAATACGGATGCCGTTGAAATATAAAAAATGCGGCAAACGTTCATATAATTTCTACAAAAGATGCTGTCAATAGCAAACCCGCCGCAAGACGGGGACGCAAAGCCATGAGTCCTCCAAGGGATTGTCAGGTTGCCGAAAAGGAAGTTTGTCAAAATATTTTATAGGAGGAAGAAAGAAGATGAAAAAAGTATTATCCATTTTTTTATCAGTAACCCTTATCTTGGGGTTAGTAATTTCAACACCTAGTCAAGTAAAAGCTGCAACAATAAATGCTGAATATCTTGAACATGGTGATGGAATTATTTATCCTACTGGAGGGACTATAGAACAGTGTACTGCAATACCTGATGATGGAAAATTTGTACAAATGGGTCCAAACAGTTGGATTACATTAAGATTTCCCGGCAATTATGCAGCTGTGCCGGATGGAACGAGTGCTGCTGATTTGAGAATCGATACTTATGATGTTCCATATAGAGCTGATGCTGAAATACTGGTTAGTTTGAATGGAACAAACTGGATTTCTGTTGGATTATGGCCCGACACAGCCAATATAGATCTTGACTTGGCAGGGGTTGATGGTCCGGTTAAATATGTTAAAATTGATCAAGGTTCAAACTATATCGATCCA
>JAFGQE010000143.1 GCA_016935835.1 Clostridia bacterium
TTCTGGATGAGGCGAGAAAACTGGAGAAAAATCTGGCGGACCTTTTCGCACTCATTGCCGGAGGCAATGCGGAAGACGAAACAATATACAGGCATGCAATCCTTGAGGCACAGCTTGAGGACATTCTTAACCATATAGGACAGCTTGGGTTTGCAGCTGATCTTGAAACCGAGGAAATAATCAATGGCATGTCGATGTCCGGGGGAGCGGACAAAGAAGAGAAGGAAAGAATCAGGGAGGAAATTGAAATAGCCCGCCAAGCAAGCCATGAAACAAAAAAGGAAGAAGTCCAAACCAGGGTTGAGGAAAAGATGGAAGAAGTAAAAGACAAGGTGGAGATTTTAAAAACAGCAAAGGTCAGGTCGGATGAATCACAGGCGGCAAACCAGGGCAATGCGGGAGAAAACCCAAGTGAAAATGCAGGGGAGAATCCAGGAAGCAGTGAAAATGCCGGAGATAACGCAGGTGACGGAACCGGAGACAATACCGGCGGAAATGGCAATTCTTCATCGGGCGGAGGCAAGAACTGACAGGCAGCGGCAGAATATATTAGCTAATACGAAAATCCGGGGTTAAGCCCGGATTTTTATTGTTCGCATATTGACAATTATTGTTATTAAGCGTATTATAAAAATAACAAAAATTACCAGGAGAAAAAATGATAAATTTTAAAAGAATTTTGCCCAATCTAATATTATTTTTTCTGTTCATAAACATAATGGCTGGAAAGGTTAGCGCGCAGAATAAATTTTCAGACGTCATTGAAAACGACTGGTACTATGAATATGCAATGGATCTGGCGGAAGCCGGAATAATAAACGGATTCCCTGATAAAACCTTCAGGCCTGATGAAACCCTTAAAAGCGACCAATTCATAAAGATGATTTCTGTAGCCCTTGGATGTGAGGAAGGCAATGGCAATTCCTACTGGGCGTCGGAATATATACTGTATGCAAAGGAAAACGGAATGTTGGAAAAATTCAACGGATCGGAATATGACAAACCCCTGACCCGCGGAGACATGGCGTGCATTGTTTCAAGTGCTTTGATTCTAAAAGATGAAGAGATTGAAATTGATTCCTATGGACTGCATGATATCTTCGGATTTACCCCGGATATATATGCCATGGATATTATTGCCGTGAATAATTCGGGAATCATCACGGGTTATCCTGACGGGACATTCGGATATGAGAGGAATATAACGCGCGCAGAGGCATGTGCAGTGATTTACCGCCTGATCTTTCCAGAACATCGGCCCGGGATGCAAAAGGCGCTCAGGGTTCCCCTTCCTTTGCTTGTCTCTGACAATCAAACGATTATCGAAAGCCAAATAAACGGATTTGCAGGAAACTCAAACTGCGTTTATTCTGGGGAAAGGTTCTCATCCGGAGGAAGGTTCCTTCAGACGGATTTCAATGAAAAAATCAATTTTCATGCGTTTGAAACAGTAAAGCTTATGCTTGACAACCGGGTTCATCCTGTCTTTGAAATGAAGGCTTTCTGCAATAAAGCAATCATTGAGATTGACTGTTATCCGAGCGAAGCCATGTCGGGCAGCCGGGATTACTCGATGTTCTCGGTCCTGCTTTATGACTCGCCGACAGGATATCCGGAAAAAGAATGGGGATATGATTCAATGTTCATGAAGCTTGAAGTAAACAGGCTTTGTGAAAACGGTCTGATTGATCCGGAAACAGGCAGACCCAACGTGTTGTATGAGTACAAGATGCGGGCGCTTATGAGGATAGTTTTCGGAATTGAAACAGGCGATGTTTTTTCAGAGTTTATTCTTGACAGATATATCGAATATGCCGGATATGAGGCGGGATTGATTCCCGCAGGGACCGACCTGTTGAGTCTTGGCGGCATTCGGTTGATTTTCTTCTCCGAAGGATTGGGAAGAAGATTGTGCTTTACTTTTTCGGAGGAATGAAATGAAAACAAAAAAGATGCTGCTCCTGACCATGTCCTTATTGCTGACAATTTCATTACAGATGGGAGGGAAGGGCGCCGCGGCCGGAAACCCCGGCAGCCAGCAGGAGTTCCTGCAATGGCTTGAAGAAACAGGAAATCCGACAAAAAGCGTAAGCGGCGCATATACTGCCAGCTTCAGCACTTACTTAAGTTACAATCTTATAGTTTATGGTTCGCCTGCCCAGGTGCCCGGGAACGAATTCAAGGAAGGGGAATACAGGTACCTTGGATTTACATATCTCGAGGAAAAGTATACCAATCTTCTGTTTCCCAATGATGCCACGGGAAACGCCCTGCCGGAGAACTGGAATTATATCGGAATTCCCGGGGCAGTTGAAAGCTGGGATTCCCTGGAACAGACCATACAGCTGCCATATATGCTGTACACAAAACTTTCGGGACACGGAGCATCATCATTGACAGCAGCCGGGATAGGAATTGACAAGGCAAGGATGCAGGGGGCGGCCAACTGGTCCGGTTCGGGAAGCATATATACCATGAAGTCCAACGGATACTATGCGACATTCGTGGTTCCATCGATGGGTATGGGTGTTTTGGACGCGTCAATGCATCCCGTGCCTCAAAAAATTACAGCAGGGGAAAACGAAGTTAGCGTTGTCGCAAACATTAGCCTGACTGCCTCGGTAAACAAGCCGAGGGAAGAAATAAAGCATATAAAGGTCGAGTTTTTTACCGGGGCCGGTGGAAACACAAGGCTATTTGTAAATACAAACCGGATAAGCATAAACAATGAAATGGTAATCGGTGTTCCGGAAAGCATTCCGGGAGATGTCGTTATCAGTGCCCGGGTTACTGCGGAAAGCATTTTCGGCGACAAGCTGGAAAGATGGATTGAGTGCACTGTAACCATTGTAAGGCAGAACATCGGGGAGAACACACCGGCGCCGATACCCCCGCCTACAGTAAATCCTGATCCCGGGAATGGCGGCGGAAGCGAACCGGAACCCAGCGTACAGCCTTTGCCGGACGGAGATGATGACGACGGAAGCCCGTCTTACATACCGTCTGTTATCAGGAGTATAAGCATCAGCGGAGCATGGAACCACTGGGGTGATGAAATGGATCACAGGTTCCTGTCGCTCGAGAAGGTTTTCATCAGAATACGGACCAGGGTAAGGACAGTCAGGGCAGTCATAAGGTTTTCACCGGAACTTGAAGCGATGTCGTATACAAATTCAAAGGGACATACTTATGATTATGCAGAGGATTTTTTCGGGGAATATGTACTTTTCCCCGGGGACTCGACACTAGTGGCAAATAATGGCTATGGCACCCAGTATTTATATTTATGGGACTATATACTTCCCATGTGTCCTGAAACCATAGGATGGGACGGGATCAGGAGAAGGTCTTCCTACTCAATGACGGTCACGGTCCACGGTTATAACGGAAAAACTGAAACCATTTCAATTAACGATATCGATATAACAGGCAATATTTACAATCTGCTATATCCGCAGCCCGCAGACTAAAATCAAACAGCTGCCCAAGGCAGCTGTTTGATTTTCAATAATAAACTGCTGAAATTACCCGTGTTTCGTGAAACGGTCATTTGCTGAATGGATTTTCAGAGTCATATAGGTAAGCGGCGGGTCTGTTGAAGTCGATTTCAGTAACTTTCAGCATTTTAAGGGCTTCGAACAGGACGAGGCCCTTGTGGGCAAAGCCAATGCCGGCGTGGTGGGGAAACCTTTTTTCAATAAGCACATGCCTGTAAAAACGTTTCATTCCATTTATGCCGATGACGCCAATTCCGCCGAACGACTGAGGATCCACATCGAGAACCTCGCCTTCCGCTATATAGCTCCTTAGATGGCTGTCCGCGGTGCCCTGAAGCCTGAACATTGTTATGGGATTGGGTGCGATGGTTCCCTCAAGGGTACCCCTTGAAATATCGGGTTCCGAATCAGGTTCAAGCAGACGGTGCATTATCAGCTGGAACTTCATCTGCGGATCCTTCATGAAACAAGATGGTGTATTTCCGCAATGAAATCCCATGAAAACATCCGTCGGAGAGTAGGGGTATCTGTCTTTTATATGAATTTGATGCATATCACCGGGAACAGTGTTGTTAATATCGAGCAGGGTGGCGGGCGCCATGGTGGCGCAGGTAAGCATATACTCGCTCAGTGCGCCATAGATATCGGTTTCACATGAAATCGGTATCCCCCGGGAAGCAAACCTGGAGTTGACATAGCAGGGAACAAAGCCGAACTGGGTTTGAAATGCGGGCCAGCACTTATTCGCAAAAACAGCGAAATCGGACATTCCCAGATTCTTCTCCATCCAGTCTGACAAAGTAATCTCGTACTGTGCAAGCTTTTCAAGAACCGTGGGGTAATTATTTCCATGCCCAAGCTCAGATGCCATTTCGGAAGCGGTGGTTTTTATCCTTGGATCTCCCGCGTGATCATTATATGATGCGAAAAGATCAAGCTCGGAATTTTCCATTATTTCGACGCCAAGGTCAAACAGAGGTTTTATCGGTGCGTTGCAGGCCAGGAAATCCTGAGGCCTTGGACCAAACGATATTATCTTCAGTGCCTTCAATCCTACCACGATGCGGGCGATTTCCACGAAATCATATATCATATTGGCAACTTCCAAAGCAGTCCCCACGGGATATTCGGGTATATACGGAACCAGATTTCTCAGGCCCGCGTTATAAGATGCATTCAGCATTCCGCAATATGCATCCCCTCTTCCGTCTATCAGGTTGCTCCCGGTTTCTTCTGCAGCGGCAACGAACATTACAGGCCCGTTGAATTTTTGAGCCATAAGTGTTTCCGGACCCTCGGGTCCAAAATTTCCAAGGAAAATACACAGGGCATTCGCCCCGGACTCCCTGATTTCATTGAGCGCCTCGGCTGCGTCCCTTTCATTTTCAACGACTTTTTCTATCTCTGCTACGGGCATGTTCATCTTGACCGAGAACTCCATTATAGCCCTGCGTCTTTTTTCTGAAAGACTGACCGGGAAACAATCCCTGCTGACGGCTACAAGGGCTACCTTGACTTCAGGTATATTATTCATAAAAAACCTCCTGTTTATATTGGAATTATATCATGAATGCCATTTTCAAAAAAAGGCCGGCTGTCCATTGGCTTCAGGTTTCAATTATTTCATATGAAGCCGCCTTTAAAAGCCGGTTCATTATGGCGTCTTCCATTGGCCCGACATCAAAGTATTCGGTGTATATGGTGTCCACGTCCAGCTTATTGAACATCCTGAGCGACCCGAATATCCTTGAGGCTATTTCATCGGGATTTTTTCGGCTTCCCGCGCATATTTTGATTTCGGTCCGGTATTGGTCCACTGTTTCAAGGGAACAAAGAACCCCGGCCCTCGGATTGTTTTCGGTTAGCTCATTTATCTTTTCAACTGTACTGGCCATGGATCCCTTTACCACTATTACGGATGCATCCGGGGAATAGTGGGTGTATTTCATACCCGGCGACCTTGGTGCGTCGGAATCCGATGAATCGTAGGATTTCATAAGGTGCGGAACAACCATCCGAAGCTCATCAAAGGAAATGCCGCCCGGCCTGAGGATGACCGGGGGGCTCGAGGTAAGATCCGCCACCGTGGATTCCAGCCCTATCCTGCACCTGCCGGCATCCAGGATTATATCGACCCTTCCGGATAGATCCTCGATTACATGGGCGCCGTCCGTAGGGCTTGGCTTCCCGGAAAGGTTTGCGCTTGGAGCGGCTATCGGCACCCCGCTTTTACTAATGATTGCCAGGGCAATCTTGCTGGAGGGCATGCGGAAGGCGGCCGTATGAAGGCCTCCGGTCGAAGCCATTGGAACAAGATTGTTTTTTTTAAGCACCATGGACAACGGGCCTGGCCAGAAAATCCGGGCGAGGGTATATGCGATGGGAGGGATGTCGATGGCGTATTTTTCGACATCCAAGATATCTGCGACATGAAGAATCAGAGGATTGTCATTCGGGCGGCCCTTTGCGCTGAATATTTTTCTAACCGCGTTCTCATCCAGGGCATTCGCACCAAGCCCGTATACTGTTTCGGTGGGGAAAGCCACGGTTTTGCCCCTTTTTATAGCATCAGCGCATAGGGCTATGATATCCATATCCGGATTTTCGGGATTGATTTTATAAACTTCAGTTTTCATCTGCATATATCAAGGTAAAAATAAGGGGAAGTTCACAGGATTACATTCCCGTATGCGACAGCTTCTTGCTCTGGTCCTCGGTTATCAAGGCATCGATAAGTTCGTCAAGGCTGCCGTTCATAATTTCATCTATTTTATATAAAGTGAGGTTTATCCTGTGGTCCGTAACCCTTCCCTGAGGGAAATTGTAGGTTCGGATTCGCTCGCTCCTGTCGCCTGTTCCGACCTGGCTTTTCCTGCTTCTTGCTATTTCGTTTTCCTGCTCCGCCTGGGCAAGCTCATAAAGTTTGGCCCGCAGGAGCTTGAAAGCCTTGTCCTTGTTCTTGTGCTGGCTCCGTTCATCCTGGCATGTAACGACGATTCCGGACGGCACATGGGTAAGCCGTATCGCGGAATCGGTGGTATTGACATGCTGTCCGCCTGCACCGGAGGATCTGTAGGTGTCGATTTCCACGTCGCTGGGGTTGAGGTCCACATCCACTTCATCAGCTTCGGGCAAAACCGCCACCGTTACGGTTGATGTGTGGATCCTTCCGCTGGATTCAGTCGCCGGTACGCGCTGGACCCTGTGGACGCCGCTTTCATATTTAAGCCTGCTGTATGCCCCGTCGGCATCGATTGAAAAGGAGATTTCCTTTATTCCTCCGATACCGGTGACATTTGAGTCAAGAACCTCGCTTTTCCACCCGCGGATCTCGGCATACATTGTATACATCCTGTATAGGTTGGATGCAAATAGGGCGGCCTCGTCGCCGCCGGCGCCCCCGCGTATTTCTATTATGACGCTTTTGTCATCATTGGGATCCTTTGGGAGAAGCAGCAGCTTGAGTTCTGTTTCGATTTCGGGAAGCCTGTCCCTGCCGTCCCGGAGCTCGTCTTCGTACATCTCACGGAAATCCTGTTCGAGATTTCCCGACAGCATGCCGAGCGCTTCTGCAATTTTCGCTTTCAAAGCCTTGTATTCCCTGTATTTTTCAAGTATCGGCTCGAGGTTGTTGATTTCCTTCATCAGTTCCCGGTATACATCCTGGTTTGAGATTACCGATGGATCGGAAAGCCTCAGGCTTATCTCTTCATATCTTTTTTCTATTGATTCAAGTTTGTCAAACATAAATTCCCCTGATATATCCTGTGTAAAGTAAACCGGATTTTAAGTCCGGGCCGGTCCAGGCCTTTCGATTCATTATTGCACAACTTTTATTTCCGCGCAAGAAACCCTGGGCGGCTGCAACCGGCCCGCCGGAAGTAGAAAAGTGTTTCTAAAAAAGATAAACTTATTATACGCATACAATTTGTAGTACTAAATTTAAAAAACACCACAATATGTAGTTGATTTTTTTTAGCAAAGGTGAGTATAATGTTTATAGCCTCATTCAGAACTTACAACAAATTTCATACGAAAGGATAAATCATATAAAAATGAAGAATATACAAAAGAGAGATGGAAGAATAGAGCGGTTTTACAAAGAGAAAATCACATGGGCAATATTCAAGGCGGCGCAGGCATGCGGCGGGGATGATTTCAAGAAGTCCGAGGAACTTGCGAACCAGGTTGTCGAAATAGCGACTTTCAAATACAACGATCAGATCCCAAGCGTAGAACAAATTCAGGATATAGTTGAAAAAGTGCTTATTGAGAACGGCCATGCCAAGACGGCGAAGGCCTATATCCTGTACCGTGAGAAAAGAAGCGGAGCCAGACAGATGAATGCCCTCATAGGCGCGACCATCGACATGTTCGGCGACTATCTCGGTGAAAAGGACTGGCACATAAAGGAAAATGCAAATACGCAGAAAAGCGTGAATGGCCTGAACAACTACGTGAGGGAAGTCTTCACTAAAAGCTACTGGCTGCACGAGGTATATCCCGAGGAAGTAAGGAACGCCCATCTGGAGGGAGACTGCCATATTCATGACCTGGGATTTTTCGGCCCGTACTGCGCGGGATGGGATCTAAGGCAGCTGCTGACCGAAGGCTTCGGAGGAGTCTATGGCAAGGTTGAGAGCAGCCCGGCGAAGCATCTAAGGGCTTTTCTGGGGCAGATTGTCAATTCAACTTTCACTACACAGGGTGAAACTGCAGGGGCGCAGGCCTGGTCGAGCTTCGATACATACTGCGCGCCGTTCATCAGGTACGACAATCTTTCATATACGAAAGTCAAGCAGGCGCTTCAGGAATTTATTTTCAATATAAATGTTCCGACGCGCGTTGGGTTCCAGTGTCCTTTTTCAAATCTGACATTCGATATAACCGTTCCATCGACGTTGAAAGATCAGCCGGTAATAATCGGCGGACAGTACAAGGATGAAACCTATGGGGAATTCCAGGATGAAATGGATATTTTCAACAAGGCTTTCTGCGAGATAATGCTTGAAGGCGACGCAAAGGGCCGGGTTTTCACGTTCCCCATCCCGACTTTGAACATTACCAATTCCTTCGACTGGGACAGCGATGTGGTCAATGAGTTCATGAAGATAACATGCAAATATGGTATCCCATATTTTGCGAACTACGTCAACTCCGACCTTTCGCCTGAAGATGCGGTTTCAATGTGCTGCAGGCTCAGGCTGGATACAAAAGAGCTCAGGAAAAGAGGCGGTGGATTGTTTGGAAGCAATCCGCTTACCGGGTCCATAGGGGTTTGCACCATAAATCTACCAAGGCTGGGATACATATCTTCTACAAAGAATGAGTTCAAGGCCCGTCTTTGGAAGCTTGCCCAGACATGCAAGACAAGCCTGGAAATAAAAAGGAAGATTATCGAGAGCCAGACAGAGAAAGGCCTATATCCATATTCCGCCAACTATCTCAGGGACATCAAGCAAAAGACCGGCGAATACTGGTTCAATCATTTCAGTACAATCGGCATAGTCGGCATGAATGAAGCCCTTCTCAACTTCATGGACGAAGACATAACCGGTGAAGAGGGACAGGCGTTTTCAGTGGAAATCATGGAATACATGAGGGACTTGCTGAAGGATTTCCAGTCGGAAACCGGACATGTCTACAATCTGGAGGCAACCCCGGCGGAAGGAACTTCATACCGGCTTGCAAAGGCTGACAAGGAGAAGTACCCCGATATAATAACCGCAGGAACCAATGTGCCTTATTACACCAACTCTACACAGGTTCCCGTTGAATATACGGACGACATATTCGATGTACTCGAAAAGCAGGATACCCTCCAGTCGCTTTATACCGGGGGAACGGTTCTCCATCTTTATCTAGGGGAAAGCATAGACGACATCGAGACTTGCAAGAATCTGATTAAAACAATTTTCCAAAAATACAAACTCCCGTATATTTCGGTGACGCCTACATTCAGCATTTGCAATGATCATGGTTATATAAAAGGCGAGCACTTCACTTGTCCCGAATGCAACCAAAAGACCGAGGTCTGGTCAAGGGTAACCGGATATCTGAGACCGGTTGAAAATTTCAACGAAGGCAAGAAAGAAGAGTATATGGACAGGAAGAAGTTCGTGCTTGCACAAGAAAAGGCATCATGCTTATAGCAGGACTTCAAAAAAACTCAATGGTTGATTACAGGGGCAAGGTGGCTGCGGTCGTCTTTGTCCCTTTTTGCAATTTCGATTGCTTCTACTGCCACAACAGGATGATTCTGGAGACCAATCCATCGAAATTGAAATACAAACCGGTTGACAATGATGAATTCTTCGCATTTCTTGAAAAAAGAAAAGGATTGCTTCATGGCGTTGTGGTAACCGGAGGAGAACCGACCCTGCACAGGGACCTTCCCGAATTCATTGAAAAAGTCAGAGACATGGGATACCCCGTAAAACTGGATACCAACGGTTATATGCCGGATGTCGTCGAGGATTTGCTGACCCGCGGGCTTCTTGACTATATAGCAATGGATATTAAGGGCCCCCCGGGGAAGTACAGCGAAATAAGCGGAATAAAAGTGGACATAGGCAGGATTGAAAAAAGTATATCCGTTATTATGAAAAGCGGAATAGATTATGAGTTTCGTACAACGGTTCCACCGGGATTTACCCCGGATGACATAGAAGGAGCCGTTCGGATGGTCGAAGGGTGCCGAAGGTTCGTGCTGCAGCAATTCAGGAGACCTCCCGCACCGTATGATGCCGTGGACTTAAGAAACATGATGAGCCCGCTTTCAAGGAGTTTCTTCATTGAAGCGGCGGCAATATGCGAAAAGTCAGCCTGTTCAGTGGAAGTCCGGGGAATCGACATCTGATTCATGAAAAATAGAAATACATTTCCTTCATTTCATTAAACTCCCGCCAATTCCGAATATCCTGTGTCATGTGTTGTTCAACCGTCTTAAATTATTTGTTAATTCAAAATATTTGCTATATAATACTCTATGCCGCGCTAGACGGGGAATTAGCGGTGCCCTGTAGCCTGCAACCCGCTCAAGCAGGGTTGAATTCCCGCCTTAGGGCAACGGCGGTGAAGCAGCACGCCTTGTCCGGTGCCGAGGGCCTGGTCCTGCGCAATGGAGATTCGTGAACCCCGTCAGATCCGGAAGGAAGCAGCGGTAAACGGAACAA
>JAFGQE010000017.1 GCA_016935835.1 Clostridia bacterium
CCAGACCCATTGTAAAAAACAGCACGGAAAGAATGTATCCATTGGGAATCGCTGCTGAAGTCTGTGGATTTTCTATTTCATCAGTCTGTTCTTCTATTTCCCTGACTTCCACAAGATCAAGATAGCTGTTGAATATGGATAAAGTTGAGTTGCCTGAATGGTCCGTTACAGTAATTTCATAGCTGTTTCCTGATCGTGTATCCCTTGTATTGAAGAGCCTTGTACCGTATTCCCCGAAATTGACCATTCCAAAAACTGACCCCTCCTGTACAATGGTGCCGTGTTCCGAACGAACCTTGAAGACAAGGCTTTCTGTTTCCATATCGAAGTCCGGGTCCATTATGGTTACAGTAAATCCATCGGATTCATTCCTCTTGATTTCAGAGGCATAGGGAGAGGTGTTTGTTTCAGGAAGGCCAAGAACTGTATTTAGATAAATTGTTTCAATGGTTTTTTCCTGGTAACTCAGATTGTTGTAGGCATCTATAAGCTGGGATTCGGTGTACTCCGGTGCGGCTTCAAAGAAAGCAATGCTTTCAAAGTCATCTTCCTGAAGAAATTCCAAAGCCTCAGGATGATCCTTTAATCCCCAATAAGACAGCCAAACCAATATATTGTAACCAGGCTTGTAATCACTTTGCTCAAATACAATCATTCCATCTTCATATTTCAGGGATGAGAGAGGATATTGGAAGGAAGAAAAACCTGTATCCAATATATACTGTACTGCACAGGCATTGAATGCGCTTATATCAAATGTTACCTTTGTGTGTTCAATGTTGCCTTTCCATGAGCTGCCTGTTTCAAGGACGTAGCCTATGAACATGTTACCGCCGCTGTCTCCCCAGGGGTGCAGGTCATAGGTGTGGGTCATGGTGAGGGTTTCGCCTGCTTCAAAAGGTACCTCGAAAACATACCAGGAAGTAAAATTGGTGTAGCCGTTGTCAATGTCGGCACCGTCAAGCTCATTGACTTCAATCTGTATCCCGTTACGGTATGCGGTGAAGTCAGTAAGTCGCAGGTTTTCCGGATCACCCAGAATATCATAGGGGTCATATTCCACCATTGCAGGGAATCCCATCAGCACAGTCTTTGCTTCTCCGGTATTACTGAAGACAAAGGTGCAATTCACCAAAACCATGCCTGAGTCATATGTGAGAAGAATATCCTCGCTGACCATTGTCACGTCACTGTCATCCATCAAATATACGGATTCACCGTTGCGGCCCATTACCCCGTCATTGGCGGATACCGGAACAGCCAGAATGATGAGTGAAAATATAATGGCAGTGAGTTTTTTGATCATGATGTCCTCCGAAGAATATATTGGATGATGAATATATTATATACCTGATTCTTTTTGCAAAAAAGTAAATCAGAATTCAAGGATGCAAAGGCATAAAAATAAGAAGGTTTATGATTATATGAAGAAACCTGCTGCAAAACATTTTTTTCAAACTGCAAAGAAAGTATTGTTATAAAAAAATCAGGAGGATATAATCAAATCGTTAAGGCAATTCGCTTTTGATTCTATTTCAAAAGGAGAAACGTACATGGCTAAGTTTTGTAAGTCCTGTGGAGCTCAATTGAGCGAGAATGCAGCTTTTTGCACATCCTGTGGGGTTTCTGCTGACAGCCCTTTACAGAAACCTGCAAATCCTCCTGATCCAGTTGAAAAAATCTCAAAGACATTGAATATGAACTCGAAATTGGGTGCTTTTTCTGCGGCTGCGGTTCCGGGAGAGTTCAGTGTGGGCAATGTTATTCCACTGAGTGGGCTTTCTGTTCCCGGCTTGGATCAAATCAAGGGCCCGTTTAAATATCTCGGCAGCAGCTTCATAGGCATAATAAAGGGCATCAAAGGTGTTTTCAAGAATAAAAAACTATTGATACCGGTCATTGTTCTTGCTGTAACTTGGCTTGTCCTTAATCTGCTTCCGGCTCTTGGAGTTGATGGAACTCCGGTCAGGGTGCTGTCCTTCCTTACCTTCGCAAAAGGTGGAACCACAGGAGGAGCCCTTGGTATAATCGGGGGTCTTGCCGGCAAGAGTGTCTTTGCCTATTTCATAACATCAATGGTTATTCCCATATTCACACGCAAAAAGAAAGAAAAATCCGATAATAAATCCGGGGCTTCAAAAAGCGGTGTTTCGCAGTTTTTCAGCTCCCTTGGTGAAAGCTTTGGAAACATCGCATTGCTGCCATCACTTTTATCAGGTTGTGCGGTGGCTTTGCTGCTTTACAATTTCATGACAGGCGATAATTCAATTCAGGATGCCATGGCCGGCATAGCAGCATTGCTGCTGTCGATACGGGCTGCTTCAAACAAAGCAGGTTTCCTGAGAGGCTTCCTTATATCCTTGATTAATAAGATTAAAGGGAAGAAGACGGGGGCAAAGGATACTGCAGCCGAAGGAAAACCGGAGGAAACGCTGCGGACAGTAAAACGTTTCATTGCAGGCATTACCCTTGGGTTTGCAATGGCAATCCCGCTATCTGTTATCGGGTATTCATATACTGCATACATTGCCGGTGCGGTGCTGATACTGGCATCAATTGTATTGGTCATTGTATCCAAAGGCAAAAAGGGGGTGGCTGTATGAATAACAGGCTTCTTCGGATTATAAGCGCTATCATGCTTTGCATATCGTTGCTGCTGCTGCCGGTTTTTTCAATGGCGGCCACAAAAAAAGTCGATCCAAAGGAAGGATTTCCCTATAACGACCACGAGAACTTCAAATACAGAGTCGAAAACCATCCTGAGATTGCCTCCGGGTGGAATGGTTCGGATTATATACTTGCATATAGGATAACTGTCTGGGATGCCACAACTATTATACCGCAGATCCTATCAACCGATGATTACGTCATTACATTCAATAACCTTCCAAAACCGGAGAATCCTGATGATGATATTACTTATATATTAAGGGATGAAGAAAACACATATCAAAGGAAAATAGTTTACTACAAGACATCCTTTGACATTTCAGCTTCGGGTACGTCCGGGGACCCTGAAGAAAGCTGGGAAATGCTTACAAGTTATGAAAACACCATAAGTGACAACTCAACTTCTACAAACAATTCAAGTTTAGGAACCCTTGGAAGCCATAAGGCCAGATATAGTGAGAGTGAGCCTATTTATTCAATAAACAATAACAATCGACATGTAACCTTTAGCCAATATGGTGGTGTTATGGTACAGCTTGAGGATATCCCCTTCCCAAGCAGAGTCCTATATCTTAATATTGGATGGAGTGCAAACTGCCTTTACTATCTTGGTACATACTGGGACAATGAAAAAGGGACGCTGACGGACGAGAGCAATATCCCTGAAGCCGAGAGTCTTTATGAAAGTGCCTTGCAACAGGCGAAAGCATATATAACAAAGTTTGCCTCCCTTTCCTATGAGATTAAGAAAACCCCTCATCTGACAGAGGAAGGCAAAGGATATACCATAGTATCGACAAATGCGTCCCAGAACAAAGGTGAAACCGAAACATCGGTTCCGGCTCTTATTATACTGGGCGTAGCAGGGCTGGCGGCAGCTGTTGCAGGTGCTGCCGGAGCGGCAGGCTCGGGAGGGAATGACGGCAAAGGTGATGAAAAGCAAATTTCATCATATAAAATGTATATAAAGAAAGATTTCAAGGATAAGATACGCTATGATAAGCCTGCTGTTACCATATATGCCAGAATGGCAGAGATAACGCCATCGGGTGAGGAAATTGAGCGAAACGACCTTACCCAACAGATAAAAATAACATCCGATGATTCACACATGATGATCGGTGGCAGCGTGTCGGCAGGCAGGTACATCGGAGCAACGGTTGAAGCCCAATCGAAAAAAGGACAGGATAATCCTGACAGGGGAACTGTAAGCTTCAGGTTTACGGGCGAGGGGGGAATCTTTCAAAATGATGTGATGTTCAACCTTGTGCTTGACCCATTCATCAAATTTTTGAAGAAAAACGGAAACACTGTTGCTGTAATTGAGGGCGACGGAGGACATTATGAGTCAGCATTTGAGCTTGTTGATTTTACAGAGGTGCCAAAAGTAACTGTCAAACCACTTGACCAGAACCATCCATTTGAAATTGACGCAGTAAGAGTCAATGATTTTACATACAAGCTGGAGATTGAAAACCGAACGATTTCCAATGGGAACAGCGGAGAAAAACCCAAAAAGCCATCATATTCCTTCTACAAGTTTGAGATGTTTGCTGAAAACGAAGTTGAAAGTGCAAGAACGATGTTTGAGGTAAATGTCTATCCTGAGGGAATCGTTGTAAGGAATGTTGAGTTCGATGACAACGGATATGCCCTGATACGTGCGTTTGCCGACGAAGAAAGAGCAGATGGTGGTGAAGAGGTACTTGCGACAAGGCTTATTGTTGAACTCGCAGTGGGTAATGTAGATGAACAGGGTCGCAGCACTACAGAGCTTGTGGACATTACAAAGACCGGTTTCAAAATAGGTGAACTGGAGGGAACCGACCCTGATACCATGAACCTTGCCAAAGCCTTTGAATATGAAATAGAGGATGCCGGCAAAGGCGCATATAAGTTCCAACCGAAGATGCAGATACCGGAAGGGGAGAACCCTTACTACATGATTCTTCCCATGTCATGCAGCTACAATAATGTCGATTACAAACTGGATTTCCCTGTCAG
>JAFGQE010000144.1 GCA_016935835.1 Clostridia bacterium
AGATCCCAGTTGCCTTCCTCGGTGTAGAATTTCATCGCAAAACCCCTGATGTCACGTTCCGCGTCCGCTGCGCCCCTTTCTCCGGCAACGGTGGAGAACCTGACAAAGCAGTCGGTTTTTTTGCCGACTTCAGAGAATATCCTTGCCTTTGTGAATCTTGTTATGTCGTTTGTCACAGTGAATGTCCCAAAGGCGCCTGAGCCCTTGGCATGCATCCGTCTTTCGGGTATGACCTCCCGGTCGAAATGCGCAAGTTTTTCCATATACCAGACATCCTGCAGCAATACCGGGCCGCGGGGGCCTGCTGTCGCAGTGTTCTGATTGTCGGCTACAGGGGCGCCGGCAACAGAGGTCAGCTTCTTCTTTTCATCTTTCATAAAATACCTCCTTGATTATTCTTATATTAAAGGCATTTCGGGCAAATGCCTTTGAAATATACGTCTCTTTCCATAACCTTGAAATCCACGGGTTCAATTGAAGCCAGCAAGTCAGCCTTTATATCAAAATTGTATATTGTTCCGCATGAGGTGCACTTGAAGTGGCCATGCGGTTCGGTAACGATATCATAGCGGGATTCGTTCTCGCCGATTGAGATTTCATGAACCAGTTCCCTTTCTGTGAATATGGCCAGGGTATTGTATACCGTCATCCTTGAAACGGTTGGAAGTTCAGCGGAGAGGGCATTGTAAATTCGGTCGGCGGTCGGATGAGTTTCATTGGCGAGAAGATATTCGAGTATCTTGATCCGATGCATGGAAGGCCTTATGTTTTTTTGTATAAGTAAATTTTTGATTTTATCATAATGGTCATTCATTGCGTGAATCTCCGGTAATTATATTAATTCAAAATTTATAATGATTATAAATACATTATAGGGCATATAAATGCCGCGGTCAAGACCGCGGCATTCATGCAATAAGAAAATGGAAACAAGGAACTTCTTCCCAATAATTATATCCGGGGCAGGGAATGATCCTTGGGATGATTTCCTGGCTGGGAAGATTCCCTGCGCATTAAATTAATCTACTATTTACCCAGCTCCGAAGTGCAGTTGGGGCATCGTGTCGCCTCAATGCTGATGTCCGTAAAACAGAACGGGCATTTTTTGGTGGTGGGGGCGGGAGCAGGAGCGGGAACTTCCTTTTTCTTCGCTTTATTCATAAGCCTGACCAACAGGAATATCGAGAGTGCGACTATTAGGAAATTGATGATGGTGTTGATGAATATTCCATAGTTAAGGGTCGCGACCCCGGCTTCCTTGGCAGCGGCCACGGTTTCAAATGATCCTTTTCCCAATACTATGAAAAGGTTTGAGAAATCAGTTCCGCCCAGAAGAAGACCGACTACTGGCATGATTATGTCATTCACCAGGGAACCGATGATGAGGCCGAAGGCGCCGCCTATGATTACTGCCACGGCAAGATCGACAACATTGCCTTTGAAAGCAAACTTCTTGAAATCTTTCCACATAAAAATGCTACCCCCTGTATTTTATTTAATATCATAAGTATATTACCGGTTGCGCGATGTGTCAAAAGAATAGATCTTTGATTGCAGAAGCATTTTGACTGCTGCCGCATACAGTGGTGAAACAGCGGATTAAACATCCGGAAATAAATTCATAAACGGGGGTAAAAGCATCCCGGGGATGATTTCCATGACCATGGTTTCAAAACCCGCGGATTTTGTTGGAAATAATAAAAAATCAGTGGGTTTTTGTGATATGCAAACTGATTCCGGGGTATAAATTCAATGTATATATTCTAATTAATTTGCGGATATATGATAAATTTTTCAAGGAGGTAAGGAAATGGAAGAAACAACAACATACAGGATGCCCCTCATAGGAGATCCGGCGCCTTCGTTCAAGGCGAAAACTACCCAGGGAGAGATTAATTTCCCTGATGATTACAAGGGCAGATGGGTGATTCTTTTCAGTCATCCCGCGGACTTCACGCCGGTCTGCACAACCGAATTCATTACTTTCGCATCAATGATGGACGAATTCAAGGCGCTGAATACCGAACTCATCGGGCTGTCGGTTGACTCGCTTTACGCACACATCGCCTGGCTTCGCACGATCAAGGAAAAGATCGAGTGGAAGAATCACCGCAACGTGGAGGTCAAGTTCCCATTGATTGAGGACATCAAGATGGATGTGGCGAACAAATTCGGCATGATTCAGCCGAACCAGTCCAACACACAGGCGGTAAGGGCGGTCTTCATCATAGACCCAGATGCGAAAATACGCACAATACTTTATTATCCGCTGTCGACCGGCAGGAATTTTGATGAAATCAAAAGGATAATAATAGCATTGCAGAAAGCGGACTCCGACGGAGTCGCTACCCCGGCTGACTGGCGCCCCGGGGAAGATGTCATAATTCCTCCTCCCGGTTCATGCGGAACGGCTGCGGAAAGAATGGAAAGCAAGGACGATGACAGGTACTGCCTCGACTGGTTCATGTGCTTCAAGAGAGAGAAATAATCCGATTGATATCATTGAAACCGGCTTTAAAAGCCGGTTTTTTTATGTTTGCTTTGGTGGAATTGCTCAATCAAATTTTTGCGTTGGTTCAAAGATAAGATTATAATGTTTCTGAAGGCAATGATCCGGCGATGGACCGAACAGCTTGTTCATCCTCGATGCCCGGCAGGACAGGAAGGAGGATGCAGGCATAAACAGAACGAATATACAAAATCGGAGGGAAAATGAATATTTCAACATCATCGGAGAAAATAAACAGGGCGGTGGATATCGCGCTTAAGGATATAGATGTCAACATCAAGCCCTTCCGTTCGGGACTGCTTTTGGATGAAAAGCCGGTACTGCTTGCAGGTGCTGACTACGACAGGCCATGGACACGGGACACCTCCATCAATACTTATAATTTCATGGCATTTTACAATAGGGAAGTTGCCCGTAATACCCTTGTATCAGTTCTCAGAAGCAAAGCGGATGGCCTTTATGTCGGCGGGCAATACTGGGACAGCATAATCTGGGCGCTCGGAGCGGAAAGTTACATCGATATAACAGGGGATGGGGAATTCACTGATACAGCCATTGAAGCAATTAAGAATTCGCTGGCATATTTTGAAAAAAATGAATACAGCAGTGACATCGGCCTGTTCAGGGGGCCGGCCGTATACGGAGACGGCGTTTCGGCATATCCCGATGAATATGGCATATCGGGCCGGAGCGGAAGCATACTTGACTGGCCGAAGGCAAATCCCGCAAGGGCTATAAAGACAGGCTATGGGATTCCCATGCACACTCTTTCCACTAATTGCGCCTATTACAACGCGTACATGATGGTTTCCCGTCTGACCGGGGAAAAGGGATATCTTATTAAGGCGGGCCGGCTGAAAAATTCAATTCTGGAAAATTTCCATGACAAAGGAAAATTAAAATATATAACAGGAGCATTCGGGGACCATTATGAGCAGGAAGGCCTCGGAATAGCCCTTGGGCTGCTGTTCGGCGTTCTGCCCGGCTGCGTCCTCGATACGGTCATTTCGACTAAAAATGGAATCCCATGCGTGCATCCTCCATATGCCCGGTATGTATCGGGAAGCGACATGGGCAGACACAGCGGTACAGTCTGGCCATTTATAAATTGCCTATATGCGGTCGAGGCACTGAAAAGGCACAGGAATCACACTTTCGATTTTGAGTTTTTCAAACTGGCTGACAATGCAATAAGGGACGGCCAGTTTTATGAAATTTATCATCCGAAGACCGGGATGCCATACGGAGGGCTTCAGGAAAGCCACAGGTCGGAAGGCTTCTCCATGCTGAAGTCCTGCGAGCACCAGGCCTGGAATGCAACGGGTTTCATGTCGATGATTCTGCATGGGATTGCAGGAATCAGGATTTCAGGACTTGGAATGTCGCTTGATCCATATTTGCCCCCGGGAGTCGGAATCGTGAAAATCGACGGGCTGCGATACAGGAATGCAGAACTTTCCATAAACATAGAGGGAGCCGGAAGAATTCCAAGGAACGTCAGTGTTAATGGGAAAAAGCAGCATACGGCTTGCATAGACATTGAGGCCAGGGGAGATATAAGCATTGACATCATGATGAGGGAAATTTAATAACGACTGAGCAATACATAGTCAGACGAAGTAGATGCCTGGTCATTGATGGATATGAATCAAGCTGGAGGAATAATAATGATAAGGAACCAATGGTATGCCGTTCTTCCGTCGAAGGCGGTGAAAAAAGGCGGAATATTGTCGGCGAGGAGGCTTGGGATTGACCTTGCCTTCTTTCGCACAGAAGATGGGATTCCGGGATGTGTAGCCGACCAATGCACACACAGGGGAGCGGCCCTCAGCAAAGGAAAGGTAAAGGGAGGATGCATAAAATGCCCATTCCACGGACTTGAGTTTGAAACCGACGGCCGGTGCAGGTTCATACCAGCTAACGGCATATCGTCAAAGGAAGATATAAGCAGATACAATGTAAGGCATTACCCGGTGCGCGAGGCAAACGGAATACTCTGCATTTGGTATGGGGACAATGACTTGGCGGCAGGCGAGCCGCCCTTCTTCGGGGGTTATATCGACGATACGTATGCATACAGCGAGATAGAGGACCACTGGAACTCACATTATTCGCGCTCGATAGAAAACCAGCTGGATGTCGTACACCTTCCGTTTGTTCATTACAACACGATCGGGAAGGGAAACAAAACACTGGTAAACGGCCCGAAGGTAATAGTCGAGGGAATATCCATAACAACAAGCGCAAACAATGCCGTTGACTCGGGGCAAAAGCCTAAATCGGCGGAGGAATGCCACATAAACCCGACTTTCGTACAGTTCAAGTTTCCAAACATATGGATGAACAACATTAGCGAAAAGATAAAGGTTATGATATATTTCGCACCGGTTGACAACGAAAACACGATATTGTACATAAGGTTTTACTGTAAATTGTCCAAAATTCGTATTTTTAACAAAATCGTTGCGTATTTTGGCAAATTCGGCAACAGGATGATAGAACGTCAGGATAAAAGGGTGGTCGAGACACAAATCCCCGGGGCCTCGGCACTTAAGTCGGACGAAAAGCTCATACCCGGCGACAGGCCCGTCGTCGAATACAGAAGGATAAGGGAAGCGTTGAAAAGGGAAGCGGGGCAAATGTGAAGAGAATCGGCTATGCCTGTCTTGCGCTGAATGTGCCGGGCACGGGTTTTCGAAGCTGCATGCAAAAAAATGCCACGGATGAAAGGCTGCTGGAGATAACGGCGCATAATCTTGGGGCGCTTGAAAAGCTGATTGACTACAACATTGAAAACAACATCAGGTTGTTCAGGATAAGCTCAGACATAGTGCCGTTCGGGTCAAGCCCGGTGAACAGCCTTGAATGGTGGAATATATTCGGGGACAGGCTTTTTAAAACAGGATTGAAAATAAAGGATTCCGGAATGCGGGTTTCAATGCATCCGGGCCAGTACACGGTGCTGAATTCGCCGTCGCAGGATGTCGTCGAACGCGCAGCAAGGGACCTGGAATACCATGACAGGTTCCTGACTGCCCTGGGCGCAGGTAAATCAAGCAAGATAATACTCCACTTGGGTGGGATATACGGTGACAAAAAGGAAGCGGTCAAAAGGTTTTCCGGGAATTATAAAAAGCTTAGTGAAAATATCCGGCAAAGGCTTGTGCTTGAAAACGACGACAGGTCCTATTCAATCTGCGATATCCTTGCCGCGGCCGGGCCGCTTGGGATTCCGGCAGTCTATGATAATCTTCACAACAGGATAAACAGCTGCGGAGATGAAACGGATGCAGTCTGGATCCGGGAATGTTCAAAAACCTGGGATGCGGATGACGGGAGACAGAAGATCCATTACTCGCAGCAGGATCCCCAAAAACAACCCGGCGCGCACACCGCCACTATATCCATAGTGGAATTTCTTGATTTTTACAATAGGCTTCCGGAGGATGTTCCCGATATAATGCTTGAGGTCAAGGACAAGAATATATCGGCGATAAAATGCATAAATGCAACCTACGAAGGCGGCAATCCCCATCTGCTTCAGAAGGACTGGGCCCGCTGTAAGTATCTTATAATGGAGAAATCACCCAATGACTACAACAGGATACGGGAACTTTTCAATGAAAACGGGTATCCTGTGGTTGAATTTTATCAAATAGTGGAGAAAGCGCTGGAATTGGAAACAAAACCCGGCAATGCGGTTAATGCGGCGCAGCATGTGTGGGGTTATTTCAAGAGACAGGCAGAACCTCGCGAAGCCGCAAGGTTCTTTCGCCTTATTGAAGGGTTTGCATCAGGAACCGTTTCTCTCAGGACGATAAAAAACCACCTTCAGGCCATGGCAGTCAAATACAACACGGAATATTTGCTGGATTCATACTATTTCGACCAATAGGCGCTTTACCCCAATCATTAAATCCACATATGGAGATTAAATTCATATTAAATACATAGTTTTGTTAACTTCCCTTTAACATGGACAGATAGAATTTAACTGAAATCCAAAGAAGGGAAGACAGCCATTGTACAGACATGAAATGAAATATATAATCGACTGCGGCTCGGCGAGGGTACTCAAAGCAAGGCTTGGGATGGTCTGCAAAATGGATTCCAATACGGGCCCTGATGGTTCATACAGAGTGTCGAGCCTTTATTTTGATGATTTTTACAGGAGTGCGGTCAACGACAATCTCAGCGGACAGCTTTCAAGAAAAAAATTCAGGATACGTATTTACAACGGCAGCGATGCTTTCATCAGGCTTGAAAGAAAAGTCAAGATTGACGGTGGGTGCATGAAGGATTCAACCGTACTTACGAGGGAGCAATACAACCGGATTACTTCAGGTGATTGGGGATTCATGAACAGCATGGACAGCCCGGTTGCAAAAGATTTCGCCAATAATGTGAGGACAAGGCTGCTGCGACCGGTAGTAATCGTTGATTACCATAGGGAAGCCTTCATACACAAAACCGGTAATGTAAGGATAACCCTTGACCGGCATATCAGGGCATCCATCGGAGGAACCGGCCTTTTTGATGCAGGGACGGTTTACTCCCGGGTAATGGAGGAATGCGCCGTCATTCTTGAGGTCAAGTTCACGGGCTTCATCCCGCGGCACATCCGGGACATGATACAGCTGGGCCATGGAACCAGGGAGTCCGCATCCAAATATGTCATGTGCAGCATGGCCGCGGCCCAATAATTGCAGAAAGGAATTCACAATGACATTTTCGGATATTTTTACCAAGGATTTTCTTAACCAGGCGGGTGGAGGTCCCACGATATCGGAAACAGCCATAGTCCTGTCACTCTCGATAATACTCGGCATGTTCATATTCTTTGTATATAAGCGGACATATCAGGGCGTGATGTATTCAAAGACATTCAATGTATCGCTTGTGGCGCTTTCGATGGTGTCGGCGACAATAATCCTTGCAGTGACGAGCAACATCATACTATCCCTTGGAATGGTGGGGGCGCTTTCAATAGTGAGGTTCAGAACAGCAATCAAGGATCCGATTGACATTGTATATATGTTTTGGGCGATATCCGTCGGAATAATAAGCGGCGCGGGCCTATGGCTGCTGGGAATAGTGTCAAGCCTGCTCCTGGGCATGGTGCTTTATGCATTTTCCAAGCTGCACGTCAAGAACGAGCCATATCTGCTTATCGTCAATTACAACTTGCCGGAAGCGGAAGCCCTGGTAATGGAAATTCTTAAAGCAAATGGCGGCGCCTACAAGATCAAATCAAAAATTAAAACCCCGGCTGATTTTGAGCTTACGGTTGAAATCAAGCTGAAACCGGAAAAAACAAGGATTGTGAACATGATGGATGAAGTCGAAGGTGTAACCGGGGTTGCAATGGTGAGCTACAACGGTGAATTCGCCGCATAGAAAGAAAGGCTTTTGCTTGAAAAGAACAATGATTCTGATAGTAGTGCTGTTGATTGCGATAGTGGTTATAATCGGATACAACCTGGCAAAGGCCTGCCTCCTGTCTTTCAATTGAAATATTTGAATAAGGTTTGGAATAACCAAGGATTAGGAAAGGATGAAGAAATGAAAAAAAGAAGGGTACTTGCAATACGATTCGCCGCGCTGGCTTTGACTGTGACATTTGTACTTATAATATCTGGATGTTCACAGACAGCAGGGAGTGAATCACCTGGAATCAATATCACCGATGTGATTGAAAAAGCTGCGGAATCCAGCATTGATGCCGAGGAAGTCAACATGGAGGCATCGGCAACATACAATGATATGTTTGATTATAAGATCAAGGATGATGATGTTGGGGTAACCTGGGACACCAAAACATCCGAATCGATATCATTGATGGGTGATTCAATCGATTATTCAGGGACTGGTGCCGTGACCGGGGGTTCCGTAATAACCATAACACGGACAGGAACTTATATCATCTCAGGCACACTGGTGGATGGATGCGTAATCGTGGATGCGGCGGATGATGAGACAGTCAGGATTATTCTCAATGGCGCCGCCATATCATGCGGCACGGGTCCTGCAATCAATGTCGTTAATTCTAATAAGACTATAATTACACTGGCGCCGGGGAGTGTCAATACGATGAAGGATGGCCCGGGATATGTCTTTGAAAACGAAAGTGATGACGAACCTGATTCCGCGATATTCAGCAAGGACGACCTTACTATAAACGGCGATGGCTCCCTGATGGTGACAGGCAATTATAAAAACGGAATAACAAGCAAGGATGACTTGGTGATCACCGGCGGGAACATAACGGTCACTTCTTTGGACAATGCGCTTAAGGGCAGTGATTCGATAGTAGTCACAGGCGGCGACTTGAATATAGTTTCCGGGGGGGACGGCATGAAGGCGACGAATGACAAGGAAACCGGTGAAGGCTTCATTGTAATCGAAGGCGGGTTAATTGCAATTGATTCGGAAGGGGACGGCATGCATGCGGCAACAGGGATATGTGTAAAAGGGGGAATCATCCAAATCGTTTCCGGAGGCGGTGCTGAAAAAGCCGGTACCCGGACAAATGCTTTCGCCGGCGGCTTCAACCGCAACACTGTATCAGCAGTATCAACAGACGATGCGGATGATGCAAGCTGCAAGGGGATCAAGGCAGAATCCATTGTATTAATTGAAGGGGGCATTTTGTCAATTGATTCCCGGGACGACTCCCTTCACTCAAACGGAACCATAACCATAAATAGCGGTGATTTGATATTATCATCGGGGGATGACGGAATGCATGCCGATGAGACAGTGGCGATAAACGGAGGGATTCTTGAAATTAACCGCTGTTATGAAGGAATTGAAGGCAAAAGCATTGAAATCAACGGGGGTGACATAAACATAGTTTCAAGCGATGACAGCATAAATATCGCTGATGGAGCCGGGGACGCAATGATGCCGGGGCGCGGATTTGAGGGGTCTGGTTTTTCCGACGGCATGTCGCTTAGTATCAATGGAGGATATATTGTCTTGGATTCTACGGGCGACGGTTTGGATATAAATGGATCAGTGATCATGACAGATGGTGTTCTGATAGTAAACGGCCCTGTTACAAACTATGAAGGAGCGATTGATTATGACAGAGGTTTTACGATAACGGGAGGATTTGTTGTGGCGACGGGAAGCCTCGGCATGGCGCAGGCCCCTGATGAATCATCCTCGCAGAACTCGGTCATTGTGGGATTCGCCGCCATGCAGCCTGCGGGAACCATTATACGAATTGAGGATGAGAATGGTGCCGGCTTACTGACATTCTCACCCTCAAAGCAATTTCAATCACTGGCATTCAGTTCTCCTGAAATTGCAAGGGGCAAGACCTATACAATATTTACCGGAGGAACTGCGGCGGGCAGCCTATATGATGGCATTTATGCCGAGGCAGCATATGAAGGGGGTTCGGAAATGGTGGAATTCACAGTCACAGGGGCAGTGACAGGCATAAATACGGGTATATCACAGATGGGGGGCGGAATGGGCGGGATGAGGCCCGGAGGGTTCCAGCCGCCGGCAAGGCCATGAAAATCGCAAGAAGGCATATCAACTTTGCGTAAAACATGAAATCACAGCCATCGGAAAGTATTATTGGATCACAATGCACTGCAAAGTGATAAAATCAATATATCTGGAAGAAATGCGGTTGGTGTGAAAAGATTGAATGACGAAACACGGAAAAATAGACTGATACTTGTGGCTGATGATGAGGACCGGATCAGGGAGCTGCTGAGGCTGATGTTGGAAAACAGGGGTTATGAAGTCCATGAGGCGGAGGATGGACGGCAGGCATTCAAGGCATTCAAGGCGCTGTCTCCGGATCTGGTTGTCCTTGATGTTATGATGCCCGGGATGGATGGGATCGAGTGCTGCAGGCTTATACGGGAGGTTTCAAAATGCCCCATATTGATGCTGACCGCCAGGGGCGAGGATTATGACCAGGTCGGGGGGCTGGACAGCGGCGCCGACGACTATGTCATCAAGCCATTCACCCCCATGGTGCTTGCTGCAAGGATTGAAGCATTGTTGAGAAGAGCGGGGGAATGTGCAAATGCCGGATTAATATTCGGAAAGCTCCGCATAGACCCGGATGCAAGGAGCGCTTTCCTGGAGGGTGAAAATATGGGACTCAACAGGAAGGAATTCGATTTATTGCGATATATGGCTGAAAACCACAATATATCCCTGAGCAGGGATCACCTTCTGGAAAAAGTATGGGGGTATGATTACCTGGGTTCTGACAGCACGATTGACACACATGTGAACCGTCTCAGGAAGAAAATGGGAAATTGCGGGGAATACATAAGGACAATCCGCGGATACGGTTACAGATTCGAGGTGTAGAATATAAAAAAAAGTATATCGAAAAGACTTTTCATGGAAATAGTTTTAGTTGTCCTGGGATTCTCCGTATCGTTGCTCCTGGCCAATACGCTGTTGCTGAAACCCCTGTATCACTATACCTTGGAAAGAACCATGATTTCTGCAATCAATAAACTTTCAAAAATCGATTATGACATCGGGGCGGCCATCTGGATCGAGGAAATATCGGAAATAAATTCGGGGAAATCATATG
>JAFGQE010000145.1 GCA_016935835.1 Clostridia bacterium
AATCCATCGGGGCACCGACGGAAATATTGAATCTTCTTAGCAATGATGAATAGCCCCTGTCTTGGAGCAAATATGAATTGTATGATGAAGCGGCGTAAAATTCCGCCTGCCTGAGAGCGCTTTTGGATAAATAGCCAAGACGATGGCTGGCGGCGGCGGATTCGTATTCCAAAGCCGCGCGTTTGCTCTCTTCAAGGGCTTCCCCGACGGAAATGCTTTTTTCATAAAGAGCCAGCCACTTGTTTCGAAAATCAATCGCAAGCCATGCCTCGCGGGCTTTTATTGCGTTCTGCAGGCCGTCTATATTCCAGTCAACCTCCTTGACCTGAATGTCCCTGCCGGCAAGCGAAAGTGCATGATAGAAGATATTGCCATGGCTTATCGGCATATTTTCCAACCGGTGAATATCCTCATCCCTTGTCTTTGCAAGCCCGAGGTATTCGGCTTTCATGGATGACAGCTGATAATCCTCAAGGATATACCGTGCTTCAAGGGAAATGCTTTCCTGGGACAGGGCATGGGAAGGTAAAAGGGCAAATATAAGAACCAGTAAAAGGACCAAGGATTTCTTCACGAAAAAACCTCCCTTTTGATGCCTGAATTATATCATAACAACCGTTTGGGCAGATAAGTGCAAATGGTTTATTTACAAATTGTTAACAATTGGAAACATACTTTTTGCGAATCCGGGAGCCGGTGGGCCGCATGAAAGCTCCCGCCGGGGATTGAGTTAAGGCATCCCGGAGGTTATAATCTAGTTAAAATGAGACTGGCAGGTTTTGATGTTTAAATTTTGCAGTTTGTTCAGCGGCAGCAGCGGAAACGCCCTGATAATATGGAATGACCAGACGAAGATACTTATAGACGCAGGGGTAAGCGGAAAAAGGATTCAAGCCGCCCTGCGTTCAATTAATATAGACCCGCATACACTGGATGCCATAGTTGTAACGCACGAGCACAGCGACCATGCAAGCTGTGTCGGAGTGATGTCGAGAAGGTTCAACCTGCCGGTTTTTGCCACAAGGGGAACATGGAGGGGGATGGCAGGATGGATTGGCGGCGTCAATGAGGCAAACATCAGGCATTTCAACTCGAATGAAGCCTTTATGATAAAAAACATTGAGATACGTCCGTTTTCGATTCCGCACGATGCGGCCGACCCGGTTGGCTTTTCGTTTTTATACGATGGAAGGAAGATAACCGTAGCCACGGACATAGGGCACATGAACGACAGGCTTATTGAAAATATAACCGGAAGTGACCTGCTGATGCTGGAGTCTAACCATGATATGGTTATGCTGGAGGAAGGACGGTATCCTTTGGTTCTGAAGAAAAGAATAAAAAGCGACTATGGCCATCTGTGCAATGACATTGCGGGACAGACCATAGCGGGTCTTGCCGCCAGGGGAGCCAGGAGATTTCTTATCGGCCATCTGAGCGCTGAGAACAATTATCCGGAGCTTGCATATGAGACGGTTTCAAGATGCATAGCCGGAAGCGGGCTATGCGTTGGGAACGGCATAGAACTTTATGTAGCCGGCAGGAACGAGGCCAGCATGGTGTTTGATATATGAGAATAAAGATTGTTTGCGTGGGCCGACTTAAGGAAAAATATCTGAGGGAAGCCTGTGCGGAGTATGAGAAAAGAATATCGGGATTCGGCAGGGTGTCGATAATCGAAGTTCAGGATGAGAACGATTCTCTTCCCGCGGCATTGTCCATCGAGGCTGACCGCATCATGAGAAATATCAAGGAAACGGAGCATGTGATAACGCTTGAGATCGGCGGGGAACCGGTGTCAAGCGAAGGACTCGCAGCGAGGATGTCGGAGCTGGCGGTCAGGGGGATATCGGACATTGCATTTATAATCGGAGGCTCGAACGGACTCCACCCGTCTGTCTCTGAAAGGGCGGACCAAAGCCTGTCCCTGTCGAACATGACTTTTCCACACCAGCTGGCCAGGGTTATTCTTCTTGAACAGATTTACAGGGCGTATAAGATAAACAACAATGAAAAATACCATAAATAGGGAATGCTGAACAAAATGCGGCTTTGGTTGCCCGGCAAGCCCTGGTTGCCCGCGTATCCCGCCGGATAACGGGCCGCGGCGAGGGAGGAGCATGGATGAAACTGATATCCTGGAATGTAAACGGACTAAGGGCGTGCCTGAACAAAGGATTTGAAGATTTCTTCAGGTTGTCGGACGCTGATATCTTCTGCCTGCAGGAGACAAAGCTTCAGGCCGGACAGATTGATTTCAATCCGCCGGGTTACAGGGCGTATTGGAATTATGCCGTAAAAAAAGGTTATTCGGGAAGCGCCGTATTCACCAGGAATGAACCGCTTGAGGCATTCCATGGAATCGGGGTTTCGGCGCACGATGACGAGGGAAGGGTGATCACCCTTGAATACGACGGATTTTACCTGGTAAATGTATATGCCCCGAATTCGCGCAGGGAATTGGAAAGACTGGCTTACAGGCAGGAGTGGGAGGATGCATTCAGGGAATATGTGGTTTCATTGGATTCCTTGAAACCCGTTGTCATATGCGGCGACCTGAACGTAGCTCATATGGAGATAGACCTTAAGAACCCCGGGACCAACAGAAGAAACGCTGGATTTACTGATGAGGAAAGGGAAAAAATGACCGGGCTTCTTTCCTCGGGTTTTACGGACAGTTTCAGATATTTTTACCCTGATAAAAGGGACGCATATACCTGGTGGTCGTATATAGGAAGGGCGAGGGAGCGGAATACGGGTTGGCGCATAGACTACTTTTTGGTTTCAAACAGGATGAAAGAGAAAATAGATGACGCGTTGATTTATCCGGAAGTAACGGGAAGCGACCATTGCCCGGTTGGCCTTGTGTTGAACGACAGGAGCTTAAAATGAGTATAAAAGGCAGGAAGATAACAAGGACTACGCAGATATACGGGAAAATATTGAGGCTTATTTTGCCCGGGGATGCAAAAAGCGAAGGAATCTTAAGACTCAGGGGGCTGCTTGAAAAAAATTCTGAGATCCTGAAAGTCCTTGAGAATCCCAACCCCGATGAAATGGAATCCGCGAACGGACCGGTTGTATTGATAGGAAACCTTGCGGACAGTAGGTGCGTGGAGAAGCTGTACCATTTGTTCCTGTGCGCGACGGACAAATGGTATCCGGGTCCGTCGGGATATGAGATAAGGACGCTCCTTGACCCCTTCGGAACGGGATTCAATATTATACACATAGGATATTCAGATGCAAGCGGTTGCGAGAAGGCGGTTGAAAGATTCATCAGGCTCATCGGAGGGGAAATTCCATATATAAGCGAGATAAATGCGCAAAGACTGCAAATACCCGGCGAATATGCAGCGTATATTGATAATGACATTCTTGATTCGGCCAAGGATACATATTTCTACTCGATACGGCCTGAAAACAAGGGATACCTGGCTTACCTTACAGGAGACGCCAAGGTTCTGGGTGAATATGAAAAAGCAATGACGCAGATGCGTGAAATGCCCTTCAACCATCTGATGCTGTACAATCGCTATACAGTGTGGCGGCTTCTTGAGGTAACGGGGATGCTTGATGAAAACCTGTCCGGGGAGTATGCGGGGATCTTCCATGACTGGATTTCCGGCCCCGAGGGGATAGGCGCGATACAAAGCCATCAGTACCAGTCGCCGCATCTTGCGAGAAACAACCATGGGCTGATACCTGCGCTGGGTATAAAGATGTTCTGCGGATATCTGAAAACATACCATCCGGAAATAAAGGAAACAGGCGATTACGAAAGGCTGGCCGACAATGTCTTTCTTCCGTACCTGGATGGAAGCTGGAAACCTCAGTGCGACGGGCTTTGCCATGGATGGTGGCTTTCACAGCCGATACTGCTTCATTATGGGCTTGCAGATCCGGAAAAAAGATATTTTGCCAATGGCGGGGCGCGAAAGGCGGCGGAATGCGCGCTTGCTGCAATAAACAACATGGGATGGCTGCCGGCGGCCGGGGATGCGGTTATGAGCCGTCAGCACCCGGGATTCAGCCTTAGGGTGGCTGCCGCGTATTACAGGGACGGAAGATATATGTTTGGCAATGACATCCTTCCCTTTGAGTATGCGTGCAGCGGCGAGATGTCGGCCATGCATCGCCGGTTCGACACAGGCCTTGCCCCGGTTGAGCCGGAGGCGGGGGCAGCCGTCATACCGATGGACAGGCTTGTATATGAAACATGGAGCCATGAGGACGAGCATCATTCAGTGATGGTTTCCGACACCCCTCCCTCCGTGCCATTGGAGAAATGCTTCGACAAGATCAGCCTGAGGTCGGGATGGAACCCGGACGATGAATTCATGCTTGTCGACGGACTCGGGGGAGGCGGGCATTCATATGCGGACGCAGGTGCAATTCTTGAGTACTCTGCGTATGGAATTCCGTTCCTTGTTTCCGAAGACAGGCTTTTCTATGTTGAACCCGAGAATCACAATATGGTTACAATCTGCAGGGACGGGGTCAGGCAGCCGATACCTGCATTTCCATCGATTGAAGCATTCAGCGAGCATGAGGACGGCACCATATACCTAAGGATTCTTTCAAAAAACAACAACGGGGCTGACTGGACCAGGGAAATATATTTCATTCCCGGCATGGGCGCCGCCGTCAGGGATCATATCGAGGCCCGCGAAGACGGCGAATATTCAATCGAAGTCCATTTCAGGACGCCTGGGTCCGTTATGACCAAGGAGGACGGATTCATCAGTATCAAGGAGAATGAGAACGGCAGATTTGCATTTATACTTACGGGGCTGAATGATGACGACACCGGCATATCATTCATTAAGCAGGGATACGGCCACTTGTTCAGAACGCCGCCCGGAAAAGAGAAACCTGAATTCGAAGGACTGGACGACAGGGCCTTGTTTATGAACCGATACCGAGTCAAGCTGCCCGAAATAACATCATACACAGCAAAGAGAAACATACGGCTTGAAAAGGGGGAGTCAGTTGCATTCACTCATTTTATGACCGCAGGGAGGGAAGATGAGAGACCTGCTGCTGTCAGTTCCGCTGATGAAGGACTTAGGATTGAAAGAAACGACAGGAAAAAGACGCTGGTTTTTGATAAAAAGGCTGTAACAAGAAACACGGGCGAAGAGGTTTTGGAACCTGCGATGGATTTTTTTGCGGACCTTTTGTACGAAGGGCGTTCGGACTTCATCTCCTTTGAAAAAAATTCAAATGGTTACGTTGCGGGCACTGCGGGAGGGGACATTTGCGTATTCGGGGACGACGGGGAATTATTATGGGAAGCGCGGGAGGACGGTCCTGTTTTTGCAGTGTGCACGGATAAAGGGATCCTTTATGCCGGGATCGGAAATAATACGATCGTTTCATATAAAAACGGATACAGGCTCTGGACACGCAGGTATGAGAGAATTCCAACAATGTATTACTGGTGGGAGCTGGAAACCCCAAGGGTGGTTTCAATAAAAGCCGCCGGGGGCCTTGTTTTCGCAGGTTGCGGTGATAATCATATCCGTTGCCTGAGTGAGGACGGGGATGAAAAATGGACATATTATTACCGCGCATCCGTTCCTGCTGTGTTTGAGATCCTTGACATTGACGGCGACGGCGAAAAGGAAATCATTGTTTCCGGAGGGCTTTTCGGAGCGTATTCGCAGATAGAAGTGATTACAATGGAAGGCAGGCTGAAATTCAGGCCGAATCCGTCCATAGGCTCAGGATGGACAAGCTATACGACTTCAATGAAAGTCCTGCAAAAGTCAGGCGAAGGATACATCATTCACGGTGTGAACAGGAACAACAATTTCGAAATGTTCAAGTACACCGGCAGCGGGACGGAGAATCATTTCACCCCGGTGTTCTCTCATAGGCTTGCCGGGGCGGTGACGGCGCTTTGTGAAGACGAAGGCACGATTTATACGGGGACTTCCCTCGGATTCCTTTCCGCCTACGGAATGGACGGCTCCCGAAAATGGATTGTCCCGCTGCATGGAGGGATAAGATACATATCAAAGACAAAGGAAGGCCTCCTGGCGATGGAGGCGGACGGAACCATGTACCGGCTCAGTGAAACCGGGGAAATACGGACGATTTCAATGGATGCGATTTCAACGCCCAGAATCGCCGAGGATGAGGAAAGGCTGTTCATCATACACGGCAAGGGCATATACGGCGTGCGAAAAGAGGCGGATTCGGATGAGTTTTAAAATATGCCATATCGGATGCGGGGCAATGTCAATGCGGGGACACGGGCCTGCCATGAGAAAATACGCGGCGGAAAACCCCGGGGTCATTTTGGCCGGATGCTGCGACCTGGACTTGGAAAAAGCACGGGAATTCGGTGATTTGTTTGGGTTTTACCATCATTACACCGACTGGATTGACATGCTTTTAAAAGAAAAGCCGGATGCGGTAAGCATTGCGGTCCCGGTGGGATCAACCGCAGGGATATCGATTAGAGTCGCGGGCATGGGGTTCAATCTGCTTACCGAAAAGCCGCCCGGAATGACGGGGGATGAATGCCGCGGAATAATTGAGGCGGTCAAAAAAGCAGGGGTAACCGCGGCGGCGGCCTTCAACAGAAGGCACATGCCGCTTGTGCGCAGATTTTCCGACATTCTTGATATTGAAGGCAAAGAAACAATAACATGCATACGGTGTGAATTTCACCGGGTGGGGCGGAAAGATCCGGATTTCTCAACAACGGCAATCCATGCGATTGACATGGCCATAATGATCGCGGGTTGCGGATACAGGGAATGGAGTTTTGAATTCCAGCCGCTGGTAAGGACTCCCGTGGGCAACATATACCTAAATGGAGTCATGGAATCCGGAGCAAAAGTATCGCTTGCCTTCATGCCGGACTCGGGGCTTGATGCCGAGAGATTCTCTGTTGTCGCTGCCGGCAGTTCATTTTTCCTTAACATGCCGATCTGGGATTGCCCGGATTATCCGGGTGGGATTATTCATTTCAAAGAAGGCCGCAGGATGGCGAAAATCACCGGAACTGAGGATGAAATGTTCATAACAAGCGGATTTTACGGCGAACACTGTGATTTTTACAACTCGATAAGAAGCGGAAAACCGGCGGGGTATGACATGGCATCTTCGCTGCAGCCCGTGGAAATCATGGAATCGCTGAGAACCGAAAAAAACAACCAAACCCGTCGATAGGCCGGATAAATGCGCCTGCGCGGGTATTATCGTTGAAATTTCATATAATATGAATAGAAAGCCAACCGAAAATAAAACCCCCGGTTTCAGCGCACTGGTGCGTATGACGATTTAATATCAGGGGTGATGCATCACCAGCATGGACGGGATTCAATGTTCATAAAATGTTAACACTTTAATAATAATACCTTCATATTTTTGAAATATAATCCTTTCATACAATTTAATTAACCTAACCCTAATTCCCCTCGGCAAGGCTGCACCCCCGCAGCCTTGCTTTCTGTTTGCCTGAATTCCAGCCATTAAAAGCAAAGACGCATGGAAAGGGCGGCCCGTGCAAGTTCTGCCTGCCGTTGGAAAGGGATTCTTGAATTACAGTCCTGATTATGCTATAGTTCACATGCCGGTATCCTTTATGGAACCGGACATTAAAAAGAAGGTTTTTTCGACCGGCATCCCCAGCGGAGCCGGAGCGGAGGTGCATCATGAAAAGTTCAGTCAGGACCTACAGGCTTGTTCTGTCCGCAGTTCTAGGGGCAATCGTATTGGTCATGTATTTCATACCGCAGGTTGGATTCATTAGATTCGGCCCCATATTGGCGACCACCCTTCATATTCCCGTAATACTGGGAGCCATATACGGGGGGCCGTATGTCGGCATGGCGGTGGGCTTGTTTTTTGGTATTCTAAGCGTAACCCAGGCGCCCGCCGACCCCACATTTTCTTTTGCATGGGCAACCGGTGAATTCAGGAATTATATGCTTGTAGCGGTAAACGCCATTGTTCCAAGGATATTGATTGGCCTGACCAGCGCATTGTTTTACAAAGCGGCAAAAAAAATACCGCAGAAAACAGCAGTTATAATACTGGCCGCGGCAGGAACCGGGGCCCTTGGCTATTCAGTATTCAAGCTGATAGACCTCATAATGGCGGGAGGCGGGCTTGGCACATATTTTATGTTCATAATACTTATTGCCGCGGTACTCGGGGTCGGAATCTGGATTGGCCTGACACTGGGCGACCGAAGCATCAGCGTGGTCATGGCTGCGGGAATCGGGTCGCTTACAAATACAATACTGTTCCTCTCGCTTGCATACTGGTTTTTCAAGGATGTCTTTGCGCAGGCCCTTAATGTCACAAGGCTTGAGATTGCCAATATACTCGGTTCGGTCGGAGCTGTGAACGGAACCCTGGAACTGGTGGTTTCGATAGTCCTGGTATCTGCGATAGCGGCGGCATTGAAGCCCCGGGAGCTTGCATGAAAAGCACCCCGCGGGATTCTTCAATACTTCGGGAATCTTCCGGTTATTCCGGCGTTGTCATTGCATTTATCCATACAAGCATATCGCCGGGATTCCTGTTGGACCACATGGCATAGGGAATGGCCTTGATCCCGGCCTCTTCATATTCAGCTGAGAAGGGTTTGTAAAGCCTTTCTTCGTAACCGGATTCCGACAAGCGGAAGGCCCGGCCGGATAGATATGCGCACCCCCCCAGGAATTCGTTATCATAGACGACATCAAAGTTGTCGGCGGGTTGAATAAAAAGCGCGGCAAGATGCTTGCCGTTGTCCTCTTCCTCCAGGCAATATACAACAGGTCCGCGCATCAGGGCCAGCTTTCCGGTGTCATGCCGTACGTTCGGATGCGCCTGCATCTTGACTACGGGCATATGGAAAAACAGCGTTATCTCGTCGCCGTCGTGCCAAATGCGCTTGATCTGGGCGAATCCATTGGAATACTCAGCGGCGCAGGCACCCCCGTTGATGGTGATCTCGTGCTTTTCGCACCATCCGGGTATCCGCAGCGATATCATGGATTCCGATGGGGTTTCACATGAAAAGAGTATTTTAACTGTTTCATCCCAGGGATAATCCGTTGTCTGGGAGAGTTTGATCCCTTCATGCAGAAATTCGGATGAACCGTAAAGGTTGACCCTGATATCCCGTCCATCAGTGGAATAAAAGTAACTGCCAAGAGAAGAAAGAAGCCGGGCAATATTGGGAGGACAACAGGCGCATCCGAACCATTTCCTGCGTTTATATCCCATATGGGAATGGAATTCAAGGGTTTCTTCCAAAACGGCCTTTGCCTCGACCGCCAGCGGATTGGAATAAAAGAACTCGGTTCCGTCAAGGCTTATACCCGACATAATGCCATTGTGAAGCGCAAGTTCCATGGTGTCTCCATATTTGCCGTTCCCGGTTATGTTAAGCATCCTGCTGCAGAAGAAAACCGAGGCGATCGCGGCGCATGTCTCGGCGTAAGCGGTTTCATTGGGGAGATTGTAATCGTATGAGAATCTTTCTATGTCGGGAGTGTCTCCGACGCCCCCGGTTATATACATGCGTTTTTGGGTCATGTTGGCATATAGCTTTTCACAGGCTTCAAGAAGGTCGTTCCTTCCTGTAATAGCAGCCACATCCGCAACCCCGGAAAGGAAATACAGCGCCCTGACGGAATGGCCTTCGATGGTTTCCTGGTCGGTAACAGGTGCGTGCGCCTGAACATATGCATATGGCATGGTTGTTCCCTTGTCCCTGTTATATCTTTTTATGCCCGGGGTCCGTTCAAGCTCCGCATCGAAATAGGATGGCTGCCGGCCCCTTTCAGTCACGAAGTATTCAGAAAGGCGCAGGTATTCCTCTTTCCCTGTCGCATTATAAAGCTTGACGAGGGCGAGCTCTATTTCCTCATGTCCCGGATATCCCCTGAGCTTGCCCTTTTCAGGACCGAAAACCGAGTTTATATGGTCTGCGTACCTGCACATGATATTCAAAAGCCTGTCCTTGCCGGTGGCTTGAAAGTACGCAACCGCGGCTTCCATGAGATGCCCTGCGCAGTATAGCTCGTGCATGATGAGAAGATTGGTCCATCTGGCGGTCTTGTCCTTGACGGTGTAGTAACTGTTCAGGTAGCCGTCCTCCCACTGGGCGCGTTCAATATCGTCGATTACGGCGTCGACCATTTCCTCGGTTTTTTTGTCGGGAAAGCTGACAAGGCTGTAAGCGCAGGCCTCGATCCACTTGGCCACATCAGAGTCCCAGAAGAAATGGGGTTCATTGGGCATGCCTTCCTTCCAGAGCTGCTTGAATGTATCCAGCCGGCCGGTATCCTTAAGCTGGTTGTATTCTGTAATCAAGGTTACAGTCCGATTTATATCGGCCCTCTTTTTCCAATAGCCGTCCGTGATTGCAACTTTGGATAAATCCGCTGGTTTCATACGGCACCTCCGCCAAATAAGCAGTATTTTGATAACAGTATAATATATTTGCGCGGCAGGTTCACCTTGAATATATATTAAAAT
>JAFGQE010000146.1 GCA_016935835.1 Clostridia bacterium
AAAACAAATTCATGGTCACGATGCTTTCACGTGAAAACCAGCACGAGCTTTGTGTCGCAGCAAGAAAATATAGAAATCTGATGATATTCGGCTGCTGGTGGTTTTTGAATAATCCGATGCTGATCGAAGAGATGACGCGAATGAGATTTGAGCTCCTTGGCCTGTCATTCATTCCCCAGCATTCCGATGCCCGGGTAATGGACCAGTTGATTTACAAATGGAAACACAGCAGGAAGATTATTTCACGGGTACTCGCCGATAAGTACACCGATCTCATTGATTCGGGATGGAAACCTTCGCCCGGTGGAATCAAGAAGGATGTTGATATGCTTTTTGGCGGTAATTTCAATGAATTCGAAAGAATGTCCTTATGAAGGAAAGAATTTTTGAACTGCTTATATTCGATGCCGACCATACGCTGTTCGACTTCGACAGGGCCGAAAGGGAAGCACTCTATAAATCACTGGGACGTTTTGGCCTTCCCGTGAACGATGAAATATTGTCAGAATATAAAAAAATAAATGATTTGCTGTGGAAAAAATTCGAAAAGAATGAGATACGACAGAATTTGATCAAGGAAGAGCGCTTCAGGCTGCTTTTTAAGTCAGTGGGAATAAATGGTGACCATCGCACGGCTGCAACTGAATATATATCTTCCCTGGCGGATGGAAGCTATCTTTTGGAGGGAGCCGGAGAGTTGATCAAAGACCTGAGCGGCGGTTACAGGCTGGCAATGCTTACGAACGGATTGTCCGAAGTTCAGCATCCAAGGTTCGAAAAGTCCGGAATTTCAAAATATTTCGAAGCTTTCATTGTCTCCGGCGATGTAGGCGCAAGCAAACCGAATCCGATGATTTTCAATAAAGTCCTTGAAAAAACAGGTTATGTCGATAAACAAAAAATCCTGATGATAGGAGACAGCCTGACTTCGGATATGCTGGGCGGAATCAACTTCGGGGTAAGCACTTGCTGGTACAACCCGGCCTCGCTGCCAAACAAGACAAAGATAAGACCTGATTATCAAATAGAAAAACTTGACGACCTCCGGCTTGTCCTGGAAGGAGAAGCAAAAAAATGAGGATACTCCTGACCGGAGGTTTTTCCGGGGTCGGTCCGTTGGTATGCAGGAAGCTATATGATATGGGTTTCGAGGTTCATGTAATCGATGAACTGACAAAGGAAAGCTCGAAATCCGCGAGATCAAATCGTAAATATTATAAAAAGAAGACATGGGCCGGTATATCGGAAAATGATTTCTTCACTGACCTGGCAAATGGATTCGACTGTGTGGTTCATCTGTTGGAGGAAAAATCCGCTTTTACAATAAACGATGTAGATGATTCCGGTATTGACGGCGCATGGGTGACCAAATGCCTGCTGAATGCAATCAGGCATTCAAGTCCCGGCGCGAAGCTTATATACATGTCGTCCGCGGGCGTAAACGGACCGACGCAAAAGCTAATTCCTCCCGTGGACATTAATACAGCCCTGAACCCTGTCCTGAAGTATGCAAAAGGCAAGGCAGCGGCCGAGAAAGAGATCATTGCATGCGGAATTGACTTTTGCATTCTCAGAGTGTCTGAAATATTTCCTTCACCCGGCAAATTCCCCGATGAAATGACAGGGATTCTGTTTGATCATCCACTGGAGGCAAGGAATGAGGCTATAACCGATATTGACGCAGCGGACGCAATCGCAGCCGCCGCGCTTGATTCATTGACCACGGGGAATGTTTTGTCAAAAATACTTTATATAGCCGGTGGAATGGAAAAGGGCTGGCAGCTTATTAACAGGGAGCTGCTCTCGGCGGTATTCGGGGCAATGGGTATAGGAATGCTTGACGAGGAATGTTTTATAAAAGATTTTTCGTCATACTCAATGGATTGGTATGATACGTTGCAAAGCGGGGAATTGCTGGGATACAAGAAACATAGCTTTGATGATTATATCGACATGCTGAGGGCTCATACTGAAAAAGGCGGGGCCGTTATGAGGCTTATGGCGCCCAGGCTGAAAAAGAACATGGAATCAATGTCGCCTTACCGCAGGCAGGAATGAAATGATAAACGGGAGGGAAAGCAATGCCTTACAATTACAAGGCCATGGGTAAGAGAATAAAAAAAACTTATGCCGGGATCGAAAACCGCATCTATGAAAAAATCGGCGACATCGAGACGTGGGCCTGGATTACCGGGGAACCTGTTCTGTATGAAGAAAGAATGTCGGGAAATAAGCAAAGGCTCGGCATCGGGGACAACTGGGGAGGTCTCTTCGACTGCGCATGGTTCAATTTCAAGGGATTGATTCCATCGGAATATTTGGGCGGGGATATTGTATTCATAATCGATATCAACGGAGAGGCCTGCATATTCGATGGCCACGGCGAACCTCTCCAGGGCATTACCACGGCGGCATCCATGTTTGACCCAACGCTCGGGAAACCGGGAAAAAGGGTAGTTTTGTCCGATAAACTCATTGATTCGGCCGGATATTTTGATTTCTGGGCAGATGCGGGAAATAATGACCTTTTTGGAAACCAACAAAACAACGGCACTCTGAAAGAAGCTTCCATCGCAATAATAAACAATGGGATTAGAAAAATATATTATGATTTTGAAGTCCTCCTTGAGATGCTTGACATCATCCCGCAAAACAAGGCGGGACACCACACGATATTGAAAGCGCTTTATGAAGCTTCCCTTGTCCTTGATTCCTTCGATGACAATGAGGTGCAAACCGCATCAGGAATACTGCAGGCAGAAATTTCAAGAAGGAACACCGACAGTCCGCTCACAATAAACGCCATAGGCCATTCGCACATCGACCTTGCATGGCTCTGGCCGATAAGGGAGACAAAGCGCAAGGCCGTACGTACTTTCGCGACTGTTCTTTTAAACATGGAGACATATCCCGATTATGTATTCGGGGCAAGCCAGCCCCAGCTTTACCAATGGATCAAGGACGGTTATCCAAGGATGTACGAAAGAATAAAATCAAGGATCAAAGAAGGACGATGGGAACCGCAGGGAGCCATGTGGGTTGAGGCGGATACCAATATAACCGGAGGAGAATCACTGGTCAGGCAAATTCTATATGGCAAGAAATTCTTCAGGGAAGAGTTCGGAATCGAGGCGGATACACTATGGCTTCCCGATGTATTCGGTTACAGCGCAGCAATTCCTCAGATACTGAAGAAATCCGATGTGGATTATTTCATAACGATAAAGATTTCATGGAATGATTTTAACAAATTCCCACACCATACCTTCTTCTGGCAGGGAATCGACGGAACGCGGGTCCTCTCGCACATGCCGCCCGAGGGCACCTACAACAGCAGCGCCGCCCCGAG
>JAFGQE010000147.1 GCA_016935835.1 Clostridia bacterium
AAAAACGTCTAAAACCCACCAAAAACAGCCCTAAATATGCCAAAAACCCTGGTTTTTCCAGGGTTTTCGGACAAATTGTGGTGGAGGCGGGGGGAATCGAACCCCCGTCCGAAACCACATCCACAGGGTTTTCTACGGGTGTAGCCTGCAATTTATTACCCTGTTACGCCGCGTCTGCAGACGAACTCAGCGAACAGGGGCGCTTCATGATCCTGTAACTTCCTCAAAGCTTTGGAAGAACGGTGCCGGCGTTTGACCTTCTACGCCTAAGGCCCGATTGATGACACCCCTTATCCGGAACTCGGGTACCCCGGCGGGATGACCGCCTAAAAGTTAGGCGGCAGCTAAAGCAGTGTTGTCTGCGTTTAGTTTAAAGTTCCCCGTTTTTTAAAGAGGCCAACGAGGATCCTCTACCCGCTTACCATGTTTCCGCAATCCCGTCGAAACCATTGCGCCCCCATGATATATTCATACCGCCCGGCCTTCGCCCGGCGGGTCGAACCTATTTGTTATAGCTCTTGAGCTTTCGGTCAATCGCCCGGGCCGCATCCTTATCGGCAATGTCATGGCGCTTGTCATACAGCTTCTTTCCCTTGGCCAGGGCTATTTCAATCTTAACCTTGTTCCTTTTGAAGTATATCTTCGTGGGAATCAGGGAATATCCCTTTTGCTCGGTCTTTCCGATCAGTTTCCTGATTTCGGCCTTGTGAAGCAAGAGCTTCCTGTCCCTTTCAGGGTCCTTATTATTAATATTACCCTTTTCATAGGGACTTATGTATAATCCTACGATGAAAACCTCACCGTTCCTTATGGTCGCATAACTGTCACGGAAATTCACATTGCCGCCCCTGAGCGACTTGACCTCAGTACCCGCCAGCGAAATGCCGGCCTCGAACTCTTCCTCAAGGAAGTATTCGTGCCTGGCCTTCTTATTCGGTGCGATCATCTTTATGCCTTCCATCGTCCTTTTCCAATCCTTCTTTGTCCCTGCCTATTATAACATCATATGAAACAACGTCAAACAGCTGACTGTCACATTTGCGGCAATCCTTCTGTTTGACGTCGTCAGGCGGGAAAAAGTTTCCTTTTATTATTCTATACGGACTTCCATCCAGATCTGGTTATAAATTGTCTTGTATTCGCCAAGGTCGACGTACACCTCGCTGAGCTCAACTATCGAATCGTCAGGCCAGTAGGCGGGAAGCTCGAAGACCTCGGGCGATTCCTCGCGTATGCGCCGCAATGCCTCTGTATTGGGCGAGGTATAGCCGACCTCGTTGGAATTTTGGAATGCGATTTCCGGGTCAAGCATGAAATTGATGAACATCTCGGCTTCCGCCTTGTGCTTGCTTACCTTTGGTATGACCATGGCGTCAAACCAGAGGTTTGTGCCTTCCCTTGGCACGCCGTATCCGATATAACTGAAATCAGTGGATTCGTCCCAGTACAGGTCCATGAAATCACCCGAATAGGTAACCCCCAATGCAGCGTCGCCGTTTGCAATCATGTCCTTTATTTCATCCCCGTAATACCCATTGATGAGGTCCTTTTGGCTGACAAGCAGTTCCTTTGCCTCCTGAAGCTCGGAGTCGTTCGTGGAATTCATGGAATAGCCAAGCAGCTTCAAAGCGATGCCCATTGCATCGCGAACATCCTTCTTCATGAGAATCTTTCCCTTGTATTTCTCATCCCACAGAATGCTCCAGCTGTCCACGGGGTCGTCAACCATGTTCTTGTTGTAAAGGATGCCGATGGTTCCCCAGAAATATGGGACCGAATATTTGTTTTCAGGATCGTATTCGCGATTCTTGAAACGCCCGTCTATGTAAATGAAGTTTGGAATATTGCCAAAATCTATCGGCAGCAGCATGTCCCTCTTGATCATTTCGGATATGGCGTAATCCGACGGGAATACCACGTCATAGCTTACTCCCCCCGCCTCCAGCTTCGCAAGCAGGGTTTCATTCGTATCATACGTCTTGTAGTTCACCTTGATGCCGGTCTCGTCCTCAAACCGGTCTATGAGGCTCTCGTCAATGTATTCGCCCCAGTTGAATACATTCAGAACCACCCTGTCGCTGCATCCGGTCATGGCAAACGCGGTTGTCAATATGACCGAAGCCAGAATAACCATGGCAACAATTTTTTTCATAGCAGCAATTCCTCCCCTTTGTCGCTTTTTTTATTTATAAGAAGCAGCAAGACCAATACCGTGAGAAACATGATCGTGCTCAGCGCATTTATTGAGGGCTTCACGCCCCGTTTTGCCATTGAATATATAAGGATGGACAGATTCGTCACCTGGGTGCCCGCGGTAAAGAAACTGATAACAAAATCATCGATTGACAATGTAAATGCAATGAGTGCGCCGCTTATGATTCCCGGGGTTATCTGCGGTATGATGACTTTCCTCAATGCATACGATGGCTTTGCCCCGAGGTCCATGGCCGCCTCCGCGATATGCCTGTTGAGCTGGCGAAGCTTGGGCAGGACCGCCAGGATCACATAGGGGGTGCAGAAAACAATATGCGCAATGAGCATTGATACGAAACCCAGCTGTATGTTCACTGATATGAACAGCGTCATCAGGGCCACACCCGTCACTATGTCAGGATTCAGAACCGGAAGATTATTAATATTGAGCGACAATGACCTTGGAAACCGCTTCATATTATGAATGCCGATTGCCGCAAGCGTCCCGAATATGGTCGATATAATCGTGGCAAGCACGGCGATTATGATTGTAAAATAAAGGGCTTCCTTTATCTGCCTGTCCTGAAGCAGCTCGGCATACCATTTCAATGTGAATCCGCCCCACTGCCCCCTCGATTTCGAGCTGTTGAAGGAATAAACGATGAGCAGTATTATCGGCGCATACAGGAAAAGAAATACAAGGCCCATATAAATCCGTTTCGCGGCTTTCTTCATACCGGCTTCCTCTCTTTTTCGTCGTTCCTGTCCATTCGGGACATCACCGCCATTGAAATCAATATCATGATCATCAGTATTATCGACAGGCTTGACCCGAAATGCCAGTTCCTGTCCGACATGAACTGCTGCTCGATGAGGTCGCCTATCAGCGGGGTCTTTCCTCCTCCCAGCAGCCCGGAAATTACAAATGTGCTGACAGCCGGCATGAATACCATGGTAATCCCCGACACTACGCCGGGTATGCTCAGCGGGAATTCAACCCGGAAAAAAGTCATGACCTTGTTTGCGCCCAGGTCCCCCGCCGCCTCGAGCAGATTGCGGTCTATCTTGACCAGGACCGTATATATCGGCAGTATCATGAAAGGCAGGAAGTTGTATACCATTCCAAGCAGAACTGCAATCTCGCCAGGCATTATTTCAAGGGGCTGCAGGCCGATAACGTTCAGAAACCTGTTCAGGACCCCGTTGGGCGAAAGGATTGCCATCCACGCATATGTGCGAAGCAGAAAGTTCATCCACATTGGAACGATGATGAACATAAGCAGCTTTCCCCTGTGCCTTGGGTTTGCACGCGCTATGATCATAGCCACTGGATAACCGATTATAAAGCAAAATATCGTCGAAATAATGGCAAGTGCAAATGAATTGCCGATTACCTTAAGGAAAATGGGTTCTGCAACCCGCTTATAGCTTTGCAAAGAAAACTGCAGGCTTGAAAAATCATGTATGTCGCCTGACGTCAGGCTGTACAGAAGGACGAGAAGCAAAGGGAAGATTATGAAAATCATCATCCATGCCGAATATGGATATGCGAGCAATTTCATTCTTCTTCGCATGGCTCCTCTTCCTTCCTCTTCATGACCTGTATGTCGGCGGGCATAACGTTCATTCCCACACTGCTTCCCACGGGAAACATCGTGGTGTTGTGAACCATGTATTCCCTGTTCCCGTCGTCGATGAGCATCTCATAATGGACGCCCTTGAATACAACGGATACAACCGTTCCCTGTATCTTTCCATCAGCCGGATTGGAATGCAGATATATGTCCTCCGGCCGGATGACAACATCGACCGGTTCATCGGGCCTGAATCCCTTGTCTATGCAATCAAAGTCACTGCCGTCGAAATGGACCCTGAAATCCTCGATCATATTTGCCTCTATGATGTTGCTTTCGCCGATGAAATCCGCCACGAAACGATTCACGGGCTCATTGTATATGTCTTGCGGGGTGCCTATCTGTTGTATTATGCCCTTGTTCATGACAACTATCGTGTCGGACATCGTAAGCGCCTCTTCCTGGTCGTGAGTTACATATATGAATGTGATGCCGACACTTCTTTGCATATCAAGGAGTTCCAGCTGCATTTCCTTACGGAGCTTAAGATCAAGCGCGCCGAGAGGTTCGTCAAGCAACAGCAGCTTAGGTTCATTTACAAGGGCCCGTGCGATTGCAACGCGCTGCTGCTGCCCCCCGCTCAGTGAATCTACGTTGCGCTTGTCAAAGCCCTCGAGATCCACCATCTTCAGCATCTTCTCCACCTTGAGACGTATTTCCTCATTGGATTTTTTCTTGATCCGCAGGCCGAAAGCCACATTCTCAAACACATTCAGATGCGGGAAAAGCGCATAGCGTTGAAATACAGTATTGATGTTTCTTTTATATGGTGGGTCGTTGTTCAGGAGACGGCCTTCGAACAGGATTTCCCCGTCGTCGGGATCCTCGAATCCGCCGATCATTCGGAGCGTCGTGGTCTTGCCGCAGCCGCTTGGTCCGAGCAGGGTCACGAATTCCTTTTCCCTGATGGTCATGTTTATGGAATCGACGGCGGTCACGCCATTGTACGACTTGGTAAGATTTTTCAGCTCAATCAGGTTTTTCCCCATTTCATACGAGCCCCCCTGTCTTCTTGTGAATAATACCTCAAGTCCATTGCACAATCCGGCAAAAGGGACTTCTTCAGTGAAAACCTAAAAAAAACTGCCGAATTTTCACCCTATTTAAACATTATTTTATTAAAAAGTCAATAATATGCAGCCTTTCCGACTGCATATTTATTCATTTCAATTCATGACCGGCGGACGGTCCCGGTCAATGCATTTGACTTTATGATCATTGTGCATATCATTGAACCCACACCAATGATGAATGATTGCCCTCCCGTGTTCATTGGCAGACACCGGGCATAACCTTGCATCGATTATTTCGCGGAACCGATCAGTCCGCTTTCAATGCAAGCTCCCCGTCCGAGGCGTCAATTACCACGTTATGTCCTTCCTCAAGTTCCCCGCTGATAATCATTCTTCCAATTTCCGTCTCTATGAATTTCTGCAGGTAACGTTTCACTGGCCGTGCGCCATATGCCGGCGTGTATGATTTTTCAGCAATCAGGCTTTTTGCGCCGGGTGTAGCCGCCATTGTTATGCCGCGTTCATTCAACCTTTTCTGAACCGCTGCAAGCGACAGGTCTATGATCTTGATTATATCCTCTTTCTTCAGGGGCCGGAACAGCACAATGTCATCCACCCGGTTAAGGAACTCCGGCCTGAAGTGCCTGTGCAGTTCTTGCATAACCTGATCCCGGGCGGTTTGATCAATCTCACCCTCGGCATCTATGCCGTTAAGCAGATATCCGCTTCCAATATTGGATGTCATTATTATCACGGTGTTCTTGAAATTGACAGTCCGGCCCTGGCTGTCCGTAAGATGCCCGTCATCAAGAATCTGCAGCAGTATATTGAAAACATCATGATGCGCTTTTTCAATTTCATCGAAAAGCACGACACTGTAGGGCTTTCGCCGCACTGCTTCCGTAAGCTGTCCCCCTTCCTCATATCCCACATAACCAGGGGGAGCGCCTATCAGCCTTGATACGGCAAATTTTTCCATGTACTCCGACATGTCTATCCGGACCATGTTTTCATCGCTGTCGAATAAAGCTTCCGCAAGCGTCCTGGCAAGCTCTGTCTTTCCTACCCCTGTGGGCCCCAGAAAAATGAAAGAGCCTATGGGTTTGCTCAAATCCTTGATCCCGGACCGGGCGCGGATCACGGCATCGCTTACGGCGTCAACCGCCTCATCCTGCCCGATGACGCGGATATGAAGGATTTTCGCCAGGTTCAAAAGCTTATCCTTTTCTTTTTCAACCAGTTTTGAGACCGGTATGCCCGACCAGCGGGATACTATGTCCGCTATTTCTTCCTCGGTTACCTCTTCTTTCAGCAATTCCTTTTCCGTCAGTGAATTGCGGTTTTTCTCCTGTTCAAGCTGTTTTTGAAGCATCGGCAGGTCTCCATACTCAAGCTTTGCCGCCCGCTCAAGGTTATATTCCCTCTTCGCCTCCTCAATCTGCCTCCTCAGGTCCTCTATCTGCTGCTTGATTTCTTTCTCGCGATGAATGCTGACTTTCTCAAGTTCCCATTGCGCCTTCATCTTGTCCGCTTTTTCCTTCAGGCCGGCATGCTCTTTTTCAAGTTTTCCAAGCCTTCCTTTGGAAGCCGCATCATCTTCTTTCGTCAGGGCCCGCCTTTCAATCTCAATCTGCATAATCCGCCGGTATATTTCATCAAGCTCCATCGGCATGCTGTCAATTTCGGTACGGATCATCGCCGCCGCCTCGTCCATCAGATCGATGGCTTTGTCGGGAAGGAACCTGTCTGAGATATACCTGTCGGACAGCACGGCGCAGGCAATTATCGCATTGTCCGTGATTCTGACCCCATGATGTATCTCAAAACGTTCTTTCAGCCCCCGCAATATTGATATTGTTTCATCCACTGTCGGCTGGTCCACCAATATAGGCTGAAACCGTCTTTCCAGAGCCGCATCCTTTTCGATGTACCTGCGGTATTCATCCAGCGTCGTGGCGCCTATGCAGTGCAATTCGCCTCTGGCCAGCATAGGTTTGAGCATGTTTCCGGCATCCATCGCGCCTTCTGTCTTCCCGGCCCCTACAATGTTATGCAGCTCGTCTATGAAAAGGATTATCCGCCCTTCCGACTTATTGATCTCGCCAAGCACCGCCTTAAGCCGCTCTTCAAACTCACCGCGGTATTTGGCTCCGGCGACTAGCGCTCCAAGGTCCAGTGCGAATATTGTCTTTTCTTTCAGTCCCTCCGGCACATCGCCTGCGAGAATTCGCTGGGCGAGGCCCTCTACCACCGCGGTCTTTCCCACTCCGGGTTCACCGATCAGCACAGGGTTGTTTTTTGTCCTGCGCGACAGTATGCGGATTGCACGCCTGATTTCCTCATCCCGTCCGATGACAGGATCTATCTTGCCCTGCCTCGCCATTGCAACAAGATCCCTTCCGAAACGCTTCAGGGTATCATATGTTTCCTCGGGATTTTGGGAAGTTATACGCTGATTGCTCCTGACTTTTGAAAGGGCGGCCATGAATGTATCAAGGTTGACATTATATTTTCTGAATATCGCCTGGGACGGCGTGCCGTGTTCCCCGAT
>JAFGQE010000148.1 GCA_016935835.1 Clostridia bacterium
ATCATTCGAAACCTTAATGGAACCCGTTGTCACGGTGATTAAATCGACGCCCGTCATGTCCTTTATAATACTGGCGATGATCTGGTTCAGTTTCACCCTGGTTCCGATCCTTGTGTGCTTCATGATGTGCTTCCCGGTCATGTATGAAAATGTCAGGCAGGGCATTGCCGGAACCGACAGGGGCCTTTTGTCCATGGCGAAATTATACGGTGTCGGCAGGGCGAGGATACTGGGGGGCATATACCTGCCTTCCATGAAACCATATTTTTACGCGGCCGCAAACATGTGCCTTGGGCTCGGATTCAAGGTAACGGTTGCCGCTGAAGTGCTGGTCAGTCCCGATTACGGCATAGGCTCCAGATTATATGATGCTAAAATATACCTTGAACCCGTGGAAGTCTTCGCCTGGACGTTCATAATATTGCTTCTCAGTTATCTGCTTGAGCAGCTTTTGAAGGCAATATTCAACAAAAAAAGAAAAGGAGCTGTAAAAAATGCCGCTGAGGATATCGGAACTGGTCAAATCGTATGACGGCCATGTTGTTTTCGACGGTTTTACCATAGATTTCAACGACAATGAAATAAACTGCATCCTCGGCGAATCCGGATGTGGAAAGACGACGCTCCTGAATATAATCGCAGGTCTCGAGGATTTTGGGGAAGGGAGCATCGAAGGAATCAACGGAAGCACTTTTTCATATATATTTCAGGAACCAAGGCTTCTCGACTGGTACAACGTCAGGCAGAACATGGAATTCGTTTTCGAAAGGCCGGTAAAGCCTGAATATTCACGAAGAATAGACAAATACCTAAAGGTCACGGGACTTTGGAAGTTCTCCGGATTCCATCCGCCGCAGCTCAGCGGGGGAATGAGGCAAAGGCTTTCCATCGCCAGGGCGTTTGCTTTCCCGGGGGCCATAATGCTTATGGACGAACCATTCAAGGGGCTTGACATGAAGCTGAAGGGCGAGCTTATGGATGAATTCATAAGGTTGTGGAAAGAGGACGGAAGAACGGTGCTGTTCGTTACTCATGAAGCGGAGGAAGCACTGATGCTGGCTGACAATATCCATGTGCTGGGAGGCAATCCCATACGTGAAGTCTTCCGGACCGGTATCAAAACTCCGGTCGGGAAACGGAGCTCACATGAAGATGAAATTGTAAAAATCAGAAAATTATTGTATTCTGTCCTTACCGGACAGGGTGGGGAGGAATAGGGAATGGGGATGAACGGAGTCAAGATAGCGGACCTTAAGGACGGAATGATATGCGACGGGACATATATCCTTAAGGAAGCCCTTATGAAGAAAACGGCCGCGGGCAAGTTCTACATCGACCTTGTCTTTTTGGACGACACGGGGGAGGCCGCCGCAAAGAAATGGGATGCGGTGAACGAGGACATGGACAGGCTTGTGCCGAACAGGCTTTACATAGTGAACACAAGGGTTGCCACCTGGCAGAACAAGCTTCAGCTTAATATCAACTCGATCAGGCCTGCGTCTGCTGAGGAGCAGTCGAGGATATCGGAGTATATACCCGCGGCGCCTTTAAGTCCCGGGGAGATGATGGAAACGGTCAACGGTTACATCGTGCGGATCGGCAACAAGGACATGAGGAAGCTGGTGGAGTCGCTTTATGCCGATTACAGTGAAAAACTCATGTATTATCCCGCCGCCAAGGCGTTGCATCACGCCGTAAGAAGCGGCTATCTGTATCATATATCGACGATGCTAAAGACCGCGGAGAAACTGTCCGAGGTTTATGAAAGCCTGGACATGGACCTGCTTTACACCGGGGTTCTGCTACATGACATCATGAAGATGGAGGAACTGGATTCAACCGAACTGGGTATCGCGGATTATTCGATCCAGGGGCAGCTGATAGGCCATATCGAGATGGGTGTTTCCATCGTCGACCAAAAAAGGATTGAGCTCGGCCTGGATGATAAAGTTTGCCTGCTGGTAAAACACATGATACTTTCCCACCACAGCCTTCCCGAATACGGAAGCCCGAAGCCGCCGATGTTCCTTGAGGCTGAGCTTCTTCACTACATAGACCTGATAGATGCCAGGGTATATGACTTTGAGCAACAGTACAGGACCGTTATGCCGGGTGAGATAACGGAGAAAGTATGGTCTCTCGACAGGAGGATCTACAGGCCGGATTATTGAGATTGTATATGAACATAGAACAACTGAAGGATTCAAAGGGATTTTTACAAAAACTGATGGAGGTGGCGGTGACCCCCATATTCGTTGTGGATGAAAATATGATCGTGCAAAGCTACAACGACTCTTTCGCGACGCTTTTCAATAAGAGCGAGTATGAGATAATAGGCAGGCTTCCCGGGAATTCCCTGGGATGCGCTTACCTTAATGAAGGCGATACATGCGGAAAGACGGAAAACTGCGTTAAATGCATCCTCAGGAAACAAATGGAGGAGGTTATAAAGAAAAACCTCACGATTGAAAAAAATATCATTGAAAAGGAATTCAGGATAAATGGCAAGGTCGTCAAGAAGCATCTGAGCATCATGATCAAGCCGATGGATTTCGATGGAAGGAAGTTCTATATCGGAATTTTCAATGATGTGACGGATATCGTAGAGCTGAAGAGCAGGGTCTATTCGCAATATGAGAAAATGAGAAGGGACTTGCTTTTTGCGAGGGGACTGCAAAGCGGGCTTCTTCCCTCAAGCAACAGGATAGGACCTCTGAGGTTTTCATATATATACAAGCCATGCGAGACGGTGGGGGGCGATTTCATTGACTTTTACAGGATTGACAGGCACAATGCCGGCTTCATAATAGCTGATGTGGCGGGGCATGGGATAACATCGTCAATGTTTACGATTTTCCTTTATTCCATGCTGAACAGGGATGAAAAAAGCCCTGCGAGGCTGCTTGCCGCCGTATTTGAGGAATTCCAGAAATTCAATGTAACGACGGAAACATATATAACCATGCTTGCCGCGGTAATCAATACCAGGAAAAAGACGGTCGTTTTCGCCAATGCCGGATTTACAAACCCACCGGGAGTCGCATACGCAAAGGAAACGGTCAGGGTTGATATAAGCGGGATACCGATCAGCAACTGGGTTGGGGAAGCATCATATGAAGAGCGGGAGATGAAGTTCAGGAACGGGGACAGGCTCATCTTCTTCTCGGACGGAATCACGGAAATGAGGACGGACAGCTCAAGCTTCATTGGAGGCGATTATCTATATGATACGCTGGCAGACAGGAGCATGGATGCCCAGGCGCTCATAAACAGCGTTTTCAGCAACTCGAGCGATAACAAATCCTATATACTCAATGATGATATAACAATAGCGCTGGTGGACTATTTATAAGTGCCACGGGGTAATTTTGCTTTTTACAAACCCGGCGTCCTTTCTTGTTCATTAGAACATCCGTAAAATTCCATATAATGAGGTTTCGGTTGTTTCCGGGCAGCCATCCGCCGACCAAGAGGACAGTGACATTTGACTTTATATGGATCAGACAGGAATCCCTGAATGCCGGCGCTTGTTTAGAAGTTCAATCGTATTGTTCCATAGTTTTTTGCCGTCCCCGTCATTGAACGCCCTTTTCCTGACCCTTGATATCGCCATATCCTTTATATACCTGCCCGTCACCCCGGTGAGCTCTTCCGACGAAGCGGCGTAAACAATGTTGTCAGCTGCGTAGGCGGGGGGATCGGCTGTAATTGAAATCATCTTTCCGGCCAGGCGCCAGTACCAGGGGTCCGAAGGCCAGATGCCGGTTGCCGAATGACCCGGATGCACGCAGTTGACCGTTATATTGGTATCCCTTAGCTGGCCCGCGAGTATGAAATTGAAGTACATCAGCGCCCTCTTGGATTTTGAATAGGCGCAAAATCCGCTCTCCCGTTTATTCGTGAATATATCAGGGTTGAATTTTACGGCATGATAGGAATCCGACGTCACGTTGATTATCCGAGCCTCTCCGTCGATGTCCATCATATGCGGAAGAAGAAGCCTGGTGAGGTAAAAAGGACCAAGGTAGTTTACCGCCATCGTCATTTCAAAACCTTCCACGGATTTTTTATAACCACGGGTATAAATCCCGGCATTGTTGATTAGCACATCGGGAGTCCCATGCACGTCGACCAGTTTTTCGGAAAAAGAATATATTGATTCAAATGAAGACAAATCAAGGGGCAGAGTCCTGACGGGATTGCCAGACCTCATGTCTATGTCTTGTTTTGCCTCATCAAGCCGTTGCCTGTCCCTGCCGGTTATGAGGACATACGCCCCGGCCCGGGATAACTTGACGGCCGTCTCCCGGCCGATGCCGCTTGTCCCCCCTGTGATTACAACGAACGAGCCGTCAATGTTAAAATCATATTTCCTGAGATTCTCATCCATGGATAGATACATCCTGTCCCTGAAAATTAAATTCGGCCTATTGCCATTATACACCATCAGCCAGGCAAACCCATGCCATTATAAGCACAAGGGGGATGCCCGGCATTCCAATTGCCGGGGGTTCAGGAGTCATGGGCCCATCTGAAATGCAGGCTGCGGTCCGCGGTATCAACGGGAGTATCCCATTTGGCAGGCTTCTTTCAGCAATTCCAGGTATCTCAGGGTCTTTTCCCTGCTCATCGGGGGAATACCGCTTTCGGTTCTCGGGAAGAAGCGGCCGCCTTTCCTGCCGGTTTCCACAACACTGAATACATGGGCCCTCATCTCGTCATCGGTCATGCCCGCTATCTGTGTTCCGATGCCGGCGTTAAATGTGATCTTGTCCCCCCATTTTCTTTTGAACATCGAAAGGTCGTTGTGGTCCGAGGGGCCTATGGGATTGATTATGTCGACTCCGCATTCAATGAAGTCATCCATAAGTTCCTCGATGTGGCCGTGGCTGTGAAGATGGAGCCAGGCGCCGCCTTGATGGCATAGCGCGGCGAGTTCAGTCAGCCAGGGAGCCATGTATTTCCTGAACATGTCCTTTGAAAACAGCAGGCTCATCGCCGACCCGAGATCGCTGCATACGAAAATCGAGTCGACCCCGCAGTCGAGCAGAACCCGTGAGCTCTCGAGGCTGTAGCGGGCGGTTTCGTTGAAAAGGGCCATCGCCGCTTCTTCCTCCACGGCCATCCATGCGAGAATATTTTCAAAGGATGCGACAAAGTAATATATGGCATGGAAGGCGCCCATCGCGCATCCTTCGACAAAAAAGCCGGCCTCTTTATAGCGTCTGACGGCATCGGCGGCTTTATCCCGGTCGAAACGGGTGGTGAAGCCCGCATCGGAAAAACGGAATCCAAGGGCATCCCCCGGCTCATTCACGGGATATGCAAGCGCTTCACGGCAGAAGACAGGATCGTAGCTCTCATGCCAGACAGCCCCCGTCTCGTACCTGTAAGTGTGGTGGCGGACGTCCCGCGACAATGTTTCGCTTTCCATGTCGATCCCAAGCCATGCCGTTCCGTTTCCAAAGAAGCTTGTGTATTCCATGAGCTTTTCCGGGCTGGACTCATAGTCACCGGGAACAAGCTCATTGAGAACCGTGACATCCATCGGACCCTCCCTGTATATGGGGATTTCGTCAATTATTTGTCCGTTTAACACGGCGATTATTTTTTCTCTTTCAGTCATATTTGACTCCAAGTGTCCGGATGAAGAAATCAACAAGGGCGGTTGCATTTTCTCCTTCATAGGAATGCGGCGAATGCGATAATAAGAAAGTGCATTCATCCCCGGCCCCATACAGGTCATATATATGGCTGACGAATTTCCGGGTCTTGCCAAATCCCTGCAGAGGCCAGTGAATGTCTATGATGTTATTCAGAGCCAGCATGGGTTTCGGGGCGAAGGCGGCCAGGAAGTGCATGAAGTCCCCGTGTTTAAGAACATTGAAGACAAAAGGCGAGATACCCGTCCAGCCGCCCTGCCGGCCGGCGTAATCGGTGACTTCGGCTTCGTAGGTTGAAACCCCGCATAACGGGGCGAAGGAGGCGAATCCGTCCTCGGCCGCAATTGTGTACATGGCGGCGATGGCTCCCTGGCAAAGGCCGGTGATGCCTATCTTGTCTTTGATTATGCCGGGATCCTTCCGAAGATATTCAAAAACCGAAATGTTGTATGAAACCCGAAATCCCGCTTCGTTCATGCCAAGAAGATGGGCTGCGGAAGCTATGTTGTTGACGTTGGTCTCGCAAACGGGCCTGTCGGCGCATAATCCCGTTCCACCGTACTCCATGACAGCCGCCGTAATTCCAGCCTCGGCCAGACTGATGGCAAAGGAAACATAGAAGCCGGTGTTGGCGGGAGTGGCGAATCCCGGGCATATCATAACAGCCGGAGAAGGAACCGGGGCGGACGGCCTGTAAATATATACGGGAACCGTCAGGTTTTCATCAACCTGAACATCGGCTGTTTCCAGTGATACGGAATCAGATATCATGAAGATTCCTGTCGAAATACCGGAGCCGGTATGAGGATTCCTGATTACAGGAAGATTTTCCTCCAGCCAGGAGCGCAGTCCTTTTTTATATTCCTGCCATTCGCCCGTGCCGCTGAAATGAACGGGCAGCAAGGCGCATTGTTGCAAAACCTTGGCCTGAAGGTAGCGATGCAAAGAGTACTTGTTCATAAAACCTCCCGAAGTCCGGTTCATCCGGGCCATAACTGATTATATATTCGCCCGGGGCAATATTTCAAGGCTCGGCGGGCCGGGGGCCGGATTCATTTTTACATCCGTCCGGCATATTGACACCCCGCGGCAGTCTGATGGATAATGGATACTGCGCCGAAGGAGGAAACTTTGGATTACAGCGCTTTGGACAAACCCGAATATAAGGGGATCGAGACGGTCAGGATCAAGGACAATAACAATGACCTTCCCTTTTTCATTGCAAAGAGAAAGGATCTCAACACCACCATTCACCGGCATGAATTCGTGCAGATAATCTATGTCGCCAGAGGCAGCTCGGGACATGTCATCAACGACAACAGTTTTACCGTGTACAAGGGCGATATATTCATAATGCCCCCTTATGTGCCGCATTACTTCATCCCCGGCGGCGATGCCGAAATCTTCGAGTATGAGTTCATCCCTGAATTCATCAACGAGAAATTCTCGTCCGATTACAAGGACAACAGCTTCATGGACTTCGCATATCTCGAACCGTTCCTGGTGGCCGGGAATATGATCAAGCCCAGGCTGAATCTTTCGGGGAATATCCAGAGGGAAGTCGAGGGAATCTTCAACCGCATCCTGGTTGAATATGAGCAGAGGGATAAGGATTTCGAGCTTGTCATCAAGGCGCTGACGCTGCAGCTGCTGATCATGGTATCGCGGCAGTACAGCAAGAACGAGGACGATTCCGAGAACAATACGGTATTTATAAAGCACAGGGACTCGTTGCAGAAGACGATTGAATATATTGAGGGAAATTACAACGAATGCATCACCCTTGATGACGCGGTCAGGGTGTCCCTGCTTTCAAAATCATATTTCGGCTACCTGTTCAAGCATATGACGCACAAGACATTCACGGAATATCTCAACGGCGTCAGGGTTTCCAAGGCGATTGAGCTTCTTAAGACACGCCACGACCTCAAGGTCATCGACATATGTTTCCTTACGGGATACAACAACGTAAACCACTTCAACAGGATTTTCAGGGCTGAAACCGGCTGCACGCCGATGCAGATTCGAAAAAATAAAATATAAAAAGCGAATAATTGCGTCCGTGGAGTCAAGAAAGCCCGGTTTTCTTTGGTATAATATATTAAAACGGAGGTTCAATATGATTATTGACGCGCACAACCATCCCGACTGGCATGGGCATGATCTTGATAAGTTCATTGAAAATATGAAGGCGAATGAAATTGACGTTACATGGCTCCTG
>JAFGQE010000149.1 GCA_016935835.1 Clostridia bacterium
AAAACGGTCCGGATCCGGGTGCCTTCCCTGGCGCTGGCCGATGTTGACGGAGGGCAAAGCCGCATGCTTCTCGGAAACATAAAGGTAGGGTTCTGCCGTTCCGGATGAGTTGAAGATGGTCCTGCCGTCGTAATTGCCATATGAAATCGTGGCGCACGGGTGGTCGTGCCCTCCCATGACCACAGGGGTTCCGGTTTTAAGGCCTGTCGCATGTTTCAGCTCCATGGTTGTCCGGCCGATGATGGTCCCGCTCTTGATTACTTCGGGGAATGCGGATTCCGCTATGTTCGCCGCGCCCAGCATTTCAGCGGACCACTTGTTTGTCTTTATGTCAAAGGCGAGAGTCCGCGATGCCAGGGAATAGTCGGTGGCTGCTATGCCTGTCATCTTGAAGTTGATGTAATCGGCCATCTGCAGCCACTTGCAGGCCTTCTTGAACACCCCGGGATTGTGCTTTTCCATCCACATTATCTTGGGAAGGGAGAAAATCGGACCGGGGTCCAGCCCGGTTATTGAAAATATCGTATTTTCCCCGAGTTCAGACTTGAGCCGTTCCTTTTCATCCATGCTCCGAGAGTCAAACCAGGGGATTATATCATTCAGCTCTTTGCCATCCGAATCTATGGGGATCACTGATTCCGCCATCGAGGTAACTGCGACCGCCCTTACGTCATCAATGCCGTATGAGGCGCTGATTTCAGCTATGCATGAAAGGACGCTATCCCATATCCTTGCATACCGGTAACAGGGGAGACCGGAAGAATCCCTGTCGATTGCTGCGGGCCTCCTGGACTCGGAAAGAATCCGTCCGTTTTCATCGAACAGAATAACCTTCCAGCTTGTGGTTCCCACATCGATTGTCAGTAAAGTATCCATTTCGTCCTATTCGATTATTTCATTCATGACCTCAAGGTCAAATCCGAGCTGGCCATAGGTGTTGTAATAAAGCCATTCCTTGCCGGTGTTTCTGCCCACAGCCGCCCCCATCTGTGAAATGGGGATGCCGAGGCCCGCCATGAACTCCTTGCTTTCCCTATGGGTGCCGACCGAGAATTTTATATGATGCAGCCCCGGACCATGTGAATCAAGGAAATCCTGCCATATGGATCTGCCCGATATGGGCATTATCACCTCGATTTCTATATTGCCGAAATCGAAGAAACAAAAGCGCCCCTTGCTGTCGCCGGGTTCGCCGTTATAGTACTGCTCCACTTCAGGCGAATCAAGGGGAGGGAAGTCAGCGATGGCCCTGGGCTCTATCTCAAGTATTCTCTTGAAATTTTCAATGGTCGCATCGAGGTCGCTCACTATTATTCCTATCTGTATTGGATTCCTGAATTTTTCTTCCAAAATATATTCCTTTCCCGCAGCCGCTTAGTATACGATTTTGTTTTTCAGAACGTATTCCCTGGGGCAGCAGTTGGTGTAATCGGTTTTATTGAGCTGGCTGAGCATGATCTCGCCCGCTTTCATACCAAGGGAATAGGGGCTTTGGATGACCCTTGGGATGTTGTAGCGGTATTTTGATTGATAGTCCTCTATGGTGAAACCCGCCAGCTCGATATCCTCGCCTACCTTTATATTCAACGAGTTCATCGCCATCGTGGCTCCTTCGGTGATTATAGGGTTGTAGGACAGGATGGCCTTTCTGCCGTTTCCCGGTCTTCCGGCGAATTCCCTTATTGCACGGTAGATTTTATCGAAACTGGTCAGGTCTGCGGCAACGAACATGTCGTCCACCGACAGGCCTGCTTCCTGAATCGCTTTCCTGGCGCTTTCATAACGCCGGACGTTGTTCTTGTAACCTGTCGCATTTACCAAAAGCGCAAGGTCAGTGTAGCCCATGTCCAGGATGTGCTTTGTCAGGTCATAGGCGCATTCCATGTTGTTCTCGCCGACCGAGTCATATCTTTTATGATGGATGTCCCTGTCGAACAGGACCACCCTTGTGAAGCTGTGTGTATATTCAGAAAAAACTTCCTCATTCTTTTCCGACGATGCGACGATAAGGCCTGCGGCCCTCTGCTGCATCAGGGAGCGAAGGTAAAAACGTTCCTTGGTGGCGTCATAGCCCGTATCACATACAATGAGCAGGTATTCGTTTTCATAAAAGAACTGGTTTAGAGCGACGCATGCCATGCTGAAGTAAGGCGTGAGGTCCGGAACCAGCACACCTATGGTATTGTTATGGCCCTTGCGCAGGTTCTGGGCGAACAGACTCGGAACATAATTGAGCTCCTTCACGGCCTTGCCGATTTTAACGGCGGCAATTGGACGTACGCTCTTTGGATCCTTGATATAGCGCGACACCGAGCTGATTGAGACACCTGCAAGTTCCGCTACATGTTTAATAGTTACATTCTTCATATACAACTCTTTTATTTTTTATTATATACCAATTATAAATATCAAAGCGCAATATTTAAAGTCCCTGCGGTTCCGCTTTATTCTTATCAATCCTTCACTTCCTGATAAAAATATGCGTCCTCCCCATATTTCCTGAGGTAATGCTTTTTCAGCATATATTCAGGCAGCGAAGGAGCGAGCGGGTCGGCGCGCAGCGTATTGATTGCCATCTTCGCAAGTTCCTCAAGTATAAGGCTGTGTTCCACGCAGGCCAGTACGCTGCTTCCCCAGGTGAACGGACCATGGCCGGCGACCAGCACCGCCGGAATCTGCATCGGGTCGATTGACCTGAACTTGTCAACTATTACCCTTCCGATGTTTCTTTCATAATCCGAGGCGGTTTCCTCCGCGGTCAGCTGCCTTGTGCATGGTATTTCTCCGAAGAAGTGATCGGCGTGCGTGGTTCCGAAGACAGGGATGTTCCTGCCCGTGTGCGCCCAGGCGGTCGCATATGTTGAGTGGGTGTGTGCAATAGCCTGTACGCCCGGAAAGTTCCTGTATATCTCGAGATGGATGTCCAGGTCCACTGACGGAAGATACTTGTTTACGCCGACATCATTTCCGTACATGTCGGTCACCGACATGTCTTCAGGTTTTAGCAGCGAATAGTCGATGCCCCTTGGTTTTATAACCACGATTCCGTTTTCGCGGTCTATCGCGCTTACATTGCCCCAGGTCAGAATCACAAGCCTGCGGTCGACCAGCGCAATGTTCCCGTCATAAACGATTTGCTTCAAATCCCTGAGTTCCATAATTCCGCCTTTCCAAAACTAACGGGTTTCTTCGAATTCCTTCATCTGGTTGATACGAACGTCATGCCTGCCGGGCGCGTATTTTGCGAACAGCCAGGCTTCGATTATGTCCATCGCCTTTTCAAAGGTAACCATCCAGGCACCCGTTGCCAGCATGTTGGAATTGTTGTGCTCGCGGCTCATTATGGCGGGGAAGACATCATAGCACAGCGCGCAGCGGATTCCTTTGATTTTATTGGCGGCCATGCATATTCCCTGGCCTGTTCCGCATATGACTATGCCCTTGTCGGCTTTTCCCGACAAAACGAGGTCGGCGACTTTCTTTGCATAAACGGGATAATCCCCTTCCTGTGAGCTGTGGCATCCTACGTCGGCTACATTGTAGCCTCTTTTCTTCAGCTCCTCGTATATTCTGTTCTTGAAATCATAGGCGGCAAGATCGCAGCCTATCGCCAGTGAAAATTGTGTCTGCATGATTATCTCCTTGTTCTTTTATATTCAACCAAAGCCATTGCTTTTTCAGCGATGTCTTCAGCCGTAAGCTTGTAGTATTTCTTCAGTTCTTCCTTGGACCCGGACCTTCCGAACAGGTCCTGGACCCCGATGCGGCCAAGCCTTGCGGTGCAATTCTCTGCAAGGACCTCGGCCACCGCGCTGCCAAGCCCTCCAATGATGTTGTGATCCTCCGCAGTGACGACTGCGCCGGTCTTGGCGGCATATTCAATTATAAGGGGGGCATCAATCGGTTTGACAGTATGCATGTCGATTACCGCGGCATCGATTCCGTTTTGTTTCAATATTGAAGCTGCCTTGATTGATTCGGGGACCATGTCCCCTATGGCAATCAGCGTTACATCATTTCCGTCAATCAGCACGTTGCCCTTTCCTATTTCAAATGGACATGAACCGGTTTTGTATACATCGTCGCCCGGGAATCGCCCGAACCTGAGATAGACGGGCCCGACGAGATTAATTGCCTGCTCGACGGCCTCGTATGTCGAGGCAGCGTCGCAGGGAACCACAACCGTCATATTGGGAAGCGTACGCATGTTGGAGATATCCTCTATGGCCTGGTGCGACCCGCCGTCGGGACCTATAAGCACGCCGCCGTGCGTGGCGGCCACTTTTACATTCAAATTTGTATAGGCTATGGAATTCCTGACCTGCTCAAATGCCCGGCCTGTGGCAAAAATCGCAAAAGTGCTTGCAAAGACAGTTTGTCCGCACGAAGCCAGTCCGGCCGCCGTCGACATCAGATTGCCTTCGGCTATGCCCATGTTGATGAATCTTTCCGGATATGCATCGGCAAAAAGATCGGTCTTCGTCGCCTTTGACAGGTCTGCGTCCATTACCCAGAAATCATATTTGGCGCCCAGTTTTCTCAAGGCCTCGCCATAGGCCTCCCTTGTTGATAAAGCCATTATCCGACCTCCCTGAGTTTCTTCAGCTGCTGTCCGAGCTCCTCCATGGCGAGCTCCGCCAAGTTTGCATCCGGAGCGGCCCCATGCCAGGAAACTTTGTTTTCCATATATGAAACCCCCTTGCCCTTGATCGTGTTGCAGATTATGGCCGTCGGTTTTCCGAAAGTTTCTTTCGCGGCGTCTATCGCCGCGCCTATCTCCGGAATACTGTGGCCGTCTATTACAATGGTATTCCATCCGAATGCAGTCAATTTTTCACGAACCGGGTTGTTGTTCATTATGTCCTTGACCTCGCCGTCAATCTGAAGGCCGTTGAGATCAATGAAAACGGTCAAATTATCGAGGCTGTAGTGAGCAGACGTCATGAAGGATTCCCATATCTGGCCCTCCTGCATCTCGCCGTCGCCTATGATGGCATAAACATGGAATTTCTTGTTCCTGCGCTTGGCGTAAAGAGCCATGCCAGTGGCCGCTGAAAGGCCCTGCCCGAGGGAACCCGTCGACATGTCGACGCCCGGCACCTTGATCATGTCGGGATGGCCCTGCAGAAAACTGCCTATAGTCCTGAGTTTTTTTATTTCATTCTCATCGAAGTAACCACTTAATGCCAGGGCCCCGTAATATGCCGGGGCTGCATGCCCCTTGGAAAGAACGAACCTGTCCCGGTCCGGGTTTCCGGGGTTTTTTGGCGTTATATTCATTTTGTCGAAATACAGCACCGCGAGTATGTCTGATATCGACAGGGAGCCGCCGGGGTGTCCCGAAGCCGCGCTCGATACTCCCTCAATCACCTTGAGGCGTATTTCGGCGGCCTTTTGCTGCAGATAATTTATATTCATTTCCAAATCCTTTCACTATTTATATTATTCTATATTTTTCCGTAAGCTCAGCAAGGATTCTGCCTGAGAACTTTGTGCCGATCCTTGAGGCCCCGGCTTCTATCATCGCCAGGAAGCCTTCAGCCGTCTTGATTCCCCCGGAAGCCTTTATCTTTATTCTGCCTTCTGAAATCCTTTTGAAAAGCCCTATGTCTTCAACGGCGGCTCCGCCTGTGGAAAATCCGGTTGAGGTCTTGATGTAATCGGCACCTGCATCAATGCATGCCGTGCATGCCCTTTCTTTCTCGCCGGCTGTCAGAAGGCATGTCTCGACTATGACCTTCAGTATAGAACCCGGACATGTGTCAGACATCGCAAGACGGACCAGCTGTATCTCATCCCTGACAGCTTTCCATTCACCCTGCTTCGCCAGATTGATATTCATCACCATATCAATCTCATTGGCACCCTCGCGGCATGATTCCGAGGCCTCGAACGCCTTGACCGCAGCCATTGATGTGCCGTGCGGGAAAGCGACCGCAGCGCTTATATTGATTTTCGCTTTTTTCTCCCTTGCATAATCCACGGCCCATCCAAGGGTCGCGGGAGTGACGCAGAAACATGCGTAGCCATTTCTTATCGACTCGTCGCAGTTTTCCTCCACTGTTTTTCTAGTGTCGGTAGGAAGAAGGGTCGAGTGGTCGATATATGCCGCATATTCTTTTAAAGTCAGATATTTCATGGAAATCCTCACTGAAAATGTTTTCACTAAAATATTACTGCAAAAAGCGATTCAATGTCAATGATATCAATCATATTTAACAAGAAATCAGAAAAATTGCCTCAAACAGACTACACTAAATAAAATATTTTAATGAAAACAATTTCACAGGGAAATATTGAATAATTGTTAAAAAACAAGCTGCAAAAAGCTATATTTGTAGAAAAATTGATGAAATTCATGGAAAGTGGGCAACCTGACATAAAAACATTATTGACTTGTCGTTTGCTTTGTATTAATATGTTTGTGAAAACGTTGTCAGCAAATTCAGGGGGATATCAGTGAATAAGCCAATGTTGCAGGTCAACAATATTACAAAGCAATTTCCAGGAGTCAAGGCTCTGGACCGGGTTTCCATCGATTTATACGAAGGTGAGGTCCTTTGCATAGCCGGGGAGAATGGAGCGGGAAAGTCAACTCTGATTAAAATCCTGTCCGGGGTTTTCATGCTCGATGAGGGCGAAATAATTCTCAATGATGAAAAAGTGAATATAAAAAATCCGCTTACTGCCATAGAACTGGGCTTTTCCGTCGTATACCAGGAACATCGCCTTATAAACAACCTTACGGTGGCCGAGAACATATATTTCGGCCGGTTTCCGATGAAGAGGGGGTTTGTGGACTACAGGAAACTTAACGACGATGCGCAGCAAATACTGAACAGGCTTGGAATGAACATCAGGGCGTCCGAGCTGGTAAGCAGCCTGGGGTCGTCGCAGTCGCAGATGGTCGAGATTGCAAAGGCCTTATCCGTAGGCGCAAAGATAATGATTCTGGATGAACCATCGGCGGCTATAACGGACAGCGAGCTTGAAAAGCTGTTCGAGATAATCAAGGACCTTAAAAGTGAAGGACAGTCGTTCATCTATATATCCCACCGTCTGAAAGAACTTTTTGAAATCGGGGACAGGGTGGCTGTCCTGAAGGATGGGAAGCTGGTGGGGGTTGAGAAAGTCAGCGATATAGATACGAAGAAAATAATATCAATGATGGTCGGCAGGGACCTGGGCGAGGTATATCGCCCTAAGGACAGGGAAATAAAGGAAGAGGTCCTGAGGGTCGAGAATCTTACCAATGATATCGTGCATGACTGCAGCTTCACTGTCAGAGCTGGTGAAATCGTAGGTTTTTCTGGTTTGGTCGGGTCCGGGCGAAGCGAACTTGCGGAATCGGTTTTCGGCTATCGCAAGCGAAGGGCGGGCGACATATTCGTGGATGGCAGGAAAGTCAGGATACGCACGCCAAAGGATGCCATCGCAAACGGAATGGGGTTCATAACAGAGGACAGGAAGACGACGGGTGTGATTCTGAATAAAAGCGTAGCTGTAAATACGACGTTCGCCATACTGGACAAATTGTCCAGGGCCGGATTTGTCAACACCAGGGAGGAGAAGGTCCTGGTCGATAATTATATAAAGAAGCTGAAGATCAAGACGCCATCGGACAAACAGGAGGCTCAGTTTCTGTCCGGCGGCAATCAACAAAAGGTAATCCTTGCCAAATGGCTTCTGACAGAATCAAAATTCCTCATATGCGACGAGCCCACCAAGGGAATCGATGTCGGTACGAAGCAGGAGTTCTACAATATACTTGACGACCTTGCGAGACAGGGGATTGCAATCATGCTGATATCATCCGAACTTCCTGAAATAGTCGGCCTGAGCAACAGGGTTTATGTAATGCAGGAAGGCAGGATTGTCAAGGAACTGATGGAAGACGAAATATCAGAGGAAACCATTACCACGTATTCAATGCACGAAATGGAGTGAAAGCATGAAGATTAAGAACACTTTTATGAATTTAATTGGTAACAACGACCCTGCGAGTAAATTCAACAGAAAGAAGATGCTTACGACTCTCAGCCCGGTCATCGGGCTGGTGGCTCTCTTCATACTGGCTTCATCGCTCTCCAATGTGTTTCTTACTGCGAGCAATTTGACGAATGTGCTCAGGCAGGTTTCGGTGCTGGGATTCGCCGCGCTGGGAATGACGATTGTCATCATAACCGGAAACATCGACCTCTCCATCATAGGGAACGTGAGCATGTCGACGACACTTGTGGCCGTATTGCTTCAGAACGGATGGGATGTGGTGCCGATGATCCTTGTAGTACTGCTGGCAAGTTCCACGATAGGCCTGCTGAACGGACTCATAATCAGCTATTTCAAAATTGAGTCTTTCGTAATAACAATGGGAATGCAGGTTGTTTGCTTCGGGCTTTCGCTTTTCATAGCCGGAGGAAGAACGGTAATCGTCGACAACCTTGCACCGTTCATGCTCAATCTCGCATCTAACAAACTGGGCATGATTCCCGTTATGTTCATTATATTGCTGGGTTTTTATACCGTGTTCTATATATTTACAAAGAAAACCAAGATGGGGCGGTACATATATGCCTTGGGCGGAAACGAAGAGGTTTCATATGTATCGGGCGTGAACGTGACGATTGTAAGGACCACTGCCTACATCCTCAGCGGATTGATGGCGGGCGTGGCGGGAATCTTCACTTTCAGCCGTTCGCTTTGCGGGGACCCTGCCGCAGGCTCGGCGCTCGGAATGTATGTTGTTGCCGCCGTTGTAATCGGTGGAACAAAAATGAGCGGGGGAAGAGGTTCCGTTCTCTTTACCATCATCGGTATTCTGATAATAGGTATAATCAACAATACCCTCAATCTTGTGGGATTCGAGTATTACGCGCAACAGATCATACAGGGATTGATAATTATATTTGCTGTGGTTATCAGCAGCAAGAAACGCAGATAACCTTTATATAGCAATAATAAACAAGGAGGAAGAAAAATGAAAAGGTCATTAGGGAAAATAGTTGTCCTTGTGCTGGTGATCGCGATGCTGCTTACTTTTGCTTCATGTGCCAAAGAAGCAGAGCCGACAAGCACAACGGGCGAGGACTTTTTGATTGGAATCTCCCAGCCATTCATGGGGCACCCGATCCGCCAGGCAGGAACAGTCCTGATAAATGCATGGCTTGAGGAGCATCCAGACGTTGAAGTCATGGTAACGGACGGACAGTTGAACGCCGCCAAGCAGATCGCCGACATTGAGGACATGATAACCAAAAAAGTCGACATCATACTTGTAGCGGCCCATCAGTCCCCGACATTGGTGGGAGTGCTTCGCGAGGCAAAGGCGGCCGGGATACCTGTAATAGCTTTTGACAGAACCCTCACAGACCCATCGGTACAGGTTGGAATGGTTGTCAATGATGACTATGCCGCAGGCGCAAGCGCCGCCCAGCTATTGGTGGACAAACTTGGCGGCAAGGGAAATATTGTTGTGCTGCAGGGACCGGCTGGAAATACAACCGTGACATTGAGACAGGACGGGTTCCTGAGTGTTGTCAACAAATACCCAGACATTAAGATTGTCGATGACCAGGTCGCAAACTTCCAGAGGGTTCAGGCGGTCGATGTCTTTGAAAACATCCTTCAGGCCAATCCCGATATCGACGGCATCTACTGCCACAATGATGAGATGGCCCTCGGATGCGTCAAGGTGCTCAAGGATGCCGGTATTACGGATATAATTACGGTCGGCATAGACGGGCAGAAGGACGCGCTGGAAGCAATCATGGCCGGAGATTATTACGGAACGATCAGAAAGGTCGTTGAATTCCCGGCTGCCCTGGATATGGCCCTGGAATACCTGAAGACAGGCAAGACCACGAGCATGAACTATCTGGATTCCATTCCCATAACCAAGGAAAACGTAGAGCAGTACTACGATCCGGATGCTGTATTTTGAGATTGAGTGACCTCCCTTGCGGGCATGGCTGCATTAACTGCGGCCATGCCTGAATCTTTATGGGATCCGGGAGTTTGAAGAAATGGAAAGACAATGATCAATGATAAATTGCACACTGTTCCACATCTGCTTGAACTTAACAGGGTTGAACGGCTTTATACCGGCGGGCGCCTGCTCGACAAATGGCAGGGCCTTGGGAGCCGCGGCGATTCGACGATGTCCGAGGAGTTCATCGCATCGACGATTGAATACATCGGACCAAAGAAAGATGTAATCGACAGAGGGATAAGCAGAACCAGGCTTGGTAACGGCGAATTCATTAATCTGCAGGATTTGATCAACCTCGACAGGGAGGCGTTTCTGGGAATACGCTATTATAAAAAATGCGATAATAACCAGATGGGTGTTCTTGCAAGGGTTGGCGATTCGTCGGTGAGGCTCATTCTGCAGGTTCACCCGACAGGGGAAGGGGCTGTGAAATACCTCGGGTTCCCGACGGGAAAAACGGAAGCCTGGTATATAGTGGACACAAGGGAGGACGAGGGGGTCAGACCTTGTTTTTATGCAGGCTTCAAGAAGCATGTTACGAAAACCCTGTGGAGGGAGCTGTTTGACAGGCAGGATGTGGACGGCATGCTGGGTTGCCTGCATAAGATTGATATTTCCGCGGGCGATGTTGTTTTGATAGAATCAGGCATGGTGCACGCCATGGGACCGGGAAGTCTTTTCCTGGAGGTGCATGAAGCCTGTGATTATACGATAAGGGTTGAGCGGAATTATTCCGTCAGGCCTATTACTGATGAAGAAATGCATTATGGGATTGGTTTCGATGCAATGTTCGAACTGTTCTCATACAAGACATATACCAGGGAGGAGATTGTCGAAAAGACAGTCATGAAAAGGAGAACGGATATGGAGTCCGCGGGGAGCATCCTGGAAACGCTTGTTGATTACAAGGACACAGAACGATTTTCCATGAAGCTGCTGACACTGGACGGCGAATTTTTATTGCCGGGGTTTGACGGGCACTATATCCTGATAGGGACCAGGGGCTCCACGAACCTTGAATTTGAAGGAGGGGCGCTGACTGTGCCGCAGGGGCGCGGCGTTTTCGTGCCGGCCAGTTGCAGGGGTATAAGGGCACTGGGAAAAGGGGAACTGCTGATTGCATACCCATTTAAAGTTTAGGAGACTGTTATGATATATTCGCCGTCCATCGCATGCGCAAGACAGCTTCATTTATTTGAGGACATAGAGGAACTGGCCCGGGCGGGCGTCGATTTGCTTCATATTGATATCATGGACGGACATTATGTTCCGAATATCAGCCTTAGCCCTGATACATGCAGGGAAATAAAGAATGAATTTCCGGGTATGAAGCTGGATGTACACCTTATGGTTACAAATCCGATGGATTATATTTCCCGTTTTTCCGAAATCGGCGCCGCCTACCTTACCTTTCATATAGGTGCGACTGATTTTGCACACAGGACAATAACGAAAATCAAGGAATCCGGGATGAAAGCCGGTGTCACGATAAACCCGGGTGAACCCTTGGTACTGCTGGAACCAATCCTTGGCTTGGTTGACATGGTGCTTCTGATGGCCATCGAACCGGGTTTTTCCGGGCAGCGATTCATAGTGCCCTCCCTTGACAGAATCAGGGCGCTGGATGTCATGAGGAAGGAAAAAGACGCGTCATTTTTAATTAATGCCGACGGCGGAATCAATTCCATCAACGGGAAGCAATGTCTTGACGCGGGTGCCGATATATTGGTTCTGGGGGTCTTCGCCTGTTTCAACCAGCCGGAGGGAATCACCGCATCTTTGAATAAATTTGACAAGGCAATGAGAGGATAACACTGGAATGAAGTATGTTTTTGTAAATTTAAAACGTTTTGACATTCCCATTGACATGGGAGGCATCAACCGAAGCCTGGATATATTAAACTGGGGCAGCGAGATAGTAAGCGGCATCGATGAGGGGATCAAAAATTATAACGACGCTTTGTTTGCGGTGTTTTTTCCCGAGGCTCATATTATAAAAGGCATGGAGGCGAAATCCGCCGGCTCAATTGTGCAAATAGGCTGCCAGAGCGTGCATTTCGCCGATGTAGAAAAGGGCGGCAATTTCGGCGGCTTCACCGGCTCCCGTACAGCCAGGTCAATGAAAGCCCTTGGATGCGGATGGACTATAATAGGGCATTGCGAGGAACGCAGGGACCTGCGCCATATAATCGGGAAGAGCGTGAAAACATGTGACGACGCGGTGTCTATGGTTCTGAATGAAAAAGTTCGGGCGGCTGTTGCCTCCGGATTGAAGGTATTGTTCTGCGTCGGGGAGACCGCTGATGAACAGCCGGATAAATATACGGTTATAAAAAGGCAAATCGAACTCGGCCTTTCGGATATACCCTGTGGGGATGTCGTCATAGGATATGAACCTGTATGGGCGATAGGGCCCGGGAAGATTCCCCCCGGCCGCGAGTATATCGACGACATTGCGCGATTCATCAAGGGTGTCGCCGATGTTCCTGTTGTGTACGGAGGGGGATTGAAAGAGGATAACGCAGAGATGCTTGCTTCCATTCCTTCCATCGACGGAGGGTTGATAGCCCTTACGAGATTCAACGGGGAAATTGGTTTTTACCCGGAGGAATATCTGGAAATAGTCAGGAAATATTTTAAAAATGCAACTGAGGAGCAGAATGATGAAGATTAATTTCGAATATGGAGAGGGAACGATGGAGGCGGTTTTGCCTGATGACAGGACCGATGTTTTCATCCCGGGGGAGACTGTGCCGGACCCGCCGTTTATTCCCGCCGATAAACTTGAGGAAGCGACGCGCGAGTCGATATTGAATCCGATTGGAATGGAGCCTATCTCGGAGCTGGTCAGGGAAGGCTCCAGGGTGTGCATTGTTTTCCCGGACAGGGTCAAGGGTGGTTTTCAGGAGAATTCACACAGGAAGGTCGCAATTCCCATTATATTGGAGGAATGCATGAAGGCCGGTGTGAAAAAGAATGACATCCTTCTTATCTGTTCGAACGGGCTTCACAGGAAGAACACCAGGGAAGAGATTCACAGGATTCTGGGCGACAAGGTATTCAACGACTTTTGGTGGTCGAACCAGATAATCAACCACGACAGTGAGGATTACGAGAACCTGGTCGACCTCGGGACAGATGAGTTCAGCAATCCGGTAATAATGTCGCGGTTTGTATACGAAAGCGACCTGACAGTCTTCCTTGGCCATGCCCTGGGAAATCCATACGGCGGATATTCGGGCGGATACAAGCACTCGGCTACGGGCATCACCCACTGGAAATCAATTGCCAGCCATCATATACCCGATGTAATGCACCGCGATGATTTCATCCCTGTCAACAGCAGCAGCCTGATGAGAAGGAAGTTCGATACCATAAGCATGCACATGGAAAAATGCATGGGCAGGAAGTTCTTCATGTGCGATGCCGTGCTTGATACAAAGGCGCGTCAGATTGCGGTCTTTTCGGGTTACGCCAGGGATATGCAGCCTGCTGCATGGGCTGTGGCCGACCAAAGGACGCTTGTCCCGTTTGCGAAAGAGAAATACGATATAATGATCTTTGGAATGCCGCAGAATTTTCATTACGGAAACGGCATGGGGACGAACCCGATTTTCATGATGCAGGCCGCCTCGGCCCAGATAATACGTCACAAAAGGGTAATGAATGAAAACTGCGTTATGATTTTCTCGTCCATATGCAACGGATATTTCCATGACCAGGAATTTCCGTCCTACAGGGAAACCTATGAACTTTTTCTTCAGGATTATCATAACAAGCTTCCCGACATGGCGGAGCACGGAGTGGCTTTTGCAATGAAAAAGCATTATACGGACGCATACAGGTTCAATTATGGATATCATCCATACCATGCTTTCTCAATGATGAGCTGCGGACACCTGGCTGAGAAGCATTGCTCGGCCATTTATTGCGTCGGGGCATATGAGCCGGGTTATGCCAGGAGCATGGGCATGAAGACAAGGGCGACATTCGGGGAGGCTTTGGAGGATGCGGAGAAATATGTAGGCGGCAAGCCAAGGATCCTCGCACTGCCCCTGACATTCAAAACTGCAGCCGTTCACCTGTGCATGAAGGAATGATTGATAAAAAAACAGGACATCCCGGCAAACCATCCTTGTTTTGAAAGAAAGATAAATATATGCCTGCAGATATATCACTCGATATAATATTGTTCCTTACCTGTGTTTTCGCCGCATTCATGCAGGCTTCGACAGGATTTGGGTTTTCCATAATCATAATGGCAATCTGGCCGTTGTTCATGCCGATGACCGACGCGGTATTCCTGCAGCTTGTCGCAGGTTTGTTCGCCGTGGGCTACATCACGGTAAAGGACTGGAAATTTATAAATTTCGACATAATCTGGCTGCCGTTGATACTGGCATTGGGCGGCAGCTATCTTGGATTGACCCTTCTGATAGAAACCGTGAACGCAAAGGCCGTGTTTTTACTGGGGCTGATGCTGGTGCTTTTATCGCTGTATTTCATTTTGTTCAGAAAGCGTATAGTGGTTCCGAACAACTGGCGTTCAGCGGGCATTGCGGGTATATCCTCAGGCTTGATGAGCGGATTTTTCAATATATCGGGGCCACCCGTCGTTCTCTATTATAATGTTGCATGCAGGGATAAAATGGAATACCGTGCAAGCTTGCAATTTTTCTTTATGATTCTGATTATTTTCAAAATCATACTGATGCTGTTCAACCGCAGTTTTTCAGATTCGATACTGCCGTCGATACCTGTTGTAATCCTGGCTTCTATCGCGGGAATATTCCTTGGAACCAAGATGTTCCACAGGATTCCCGGGAAACAGCTTGAGAAAGTTGTGTTCTCGCTGATGATGCTTTCGGGTTTTTGGTATATGGCCAAATACTTTATTTAAAGGCTGAATAAAAGGAGGAAAGATAACATGAATAAAAGGATCAGGATAGGAATTGCGGGAATCGGAAACACGAGGGCGATTGCACATGACCACATACAGGGCTTCTTGAAAACCAGCGATGCGGAAATTGCGGCGTTATATACCAGAAGCATTGACAAGGCCTATAAATATGCCATGGAGAACCATCTGGATTGCACGGTTTGCGAGACTTATGAGGAATTGCTGGATCTTGTGGATGCGGTTGTGATATGTACGATCGATGAATCACATGTGGATTTATCAAAAAGAGCCATTGCAAAGGGTGTGCATGTGCTCTGTGAAAAACCATTCGGATTCAATTGCAGCGATGCTCTGGAAGCGGCCCGGCTTGCAAAGGAAAAAGGAGTTGTCAACATGGTCGGCTATAATTTCAGGCATCTTCCGGGACTGCTTCGCATGAAGAAGATGATTGATGGCGGGGAGCTTGGCGAGGTTTTCACATACAGGCACAGTATGGGGGCAAACAGGCTTGCAAACATCGATCTGCAATATGAATGGAGGATGGACAGGAACCAATGCAGGGCGGGGGCGATCGTGGATTTCGGATCACATATGGTTGACTTCGTATTTTACCTGATATCCGGAAACACAGGCGGTGTCAAAACGGTTTCCTCCCAAAAATCAACGATGGTAAGGGAAAGACCGCTTCCTGAAACCGGAGCAATGAAGGAAGTTACGACAGATGATTGCTCGTCAACGATAATGGCGATGGAAAACGGTTCACTTGCAACTCTGAGCAACAGCAGGCTTGGCACAATACGCGATACCTTTGAAATCACAGGCTCGAAGGCAATGGCTGCGTACAACCTTGACGAACCGGAAATTCTATTGGTGTGGAAGAAGAATGCCAATGGAATATATGCAGGAAGCCCTGACAGGATTGAGCTGGAATCACAAGGCAAAACCACTTATGAAGTTCAAGCCCGCCTATTCATCGACATAATCAACGGCCATGCGGAAAATGACCGGGATTTCTTCCATGGAGGCCGCGTGCTGCACGTACTTGACTGCATGATCGAATCCTCGGAAACCGGCAATACCGTCAGTATATAAAACCAAAACGTGTCAAAAACCCCAGGGGTTATTAGCACAAAAGCCAGTCAATCCCCGGGGTTTTCAGCACAAAAAGCGTGTCAAAAACCTCTAGGGTTATTAGCACACCAAAATAATGTAAAAGTGAAAAAACAAGGCTATTCAGCTTGTTTTACATCAGGTCATCCCCGCATGACATGAAAAACCTATGCAAAAAGCCTCCAAAAAGCGTGTCAAAAACCTCTAGGGTTATTGACACAAAAATGTCAACAATTTTTTGGGAGATTTGTGATTAAAGCGTGTCAAAAACCCCAGGGGTTGTTGACACATGCCTTGAGCCGTTTATGCCATTCAGATATAATATCAATGAAAGAGCAGCAATATTAATTCCTTTGTGTGTTTAATAGGATAGGCAGCGGTGTATGAATCATATATCGCAGGTTTGATATTAATTTGGAAAATTTTTATAAAAAGAGAGGACATATGACTGACGGGAAGGAATACGCAATCACCGTAGAGGAAACGGCAAAAAGACTTAAAACTGATTTGGAAAACGGTTTGCCCGGCGAAAAGGCGATTGAATTGCTGGCGGAATACGGCAGGAATGAAATCGTAATAAAAAGCAGGGTCTCGCCATGGAAGATTCTTGCAAGGCAGTTCAAGGACATCATCATTCTGCTTCTGCTGATTGCAGCGGCGGTTTCTTTTTCAATCGGCGACACTGTTGAAGGAGCCGCGGTGATTGCCGTGATAATGCTTACGGTGTTCTTCGGATTCATAACGGAATACAGGGCAGAAAAATCAGTGGAAGAACTGCAAAAACTCATAACCCCCACGGCCAAGGTCATGCGCGATGGGGAAATTCTGGAAATTGACGCAAGGGAACTGGTGCCCGGGGACATAATGATACTCGAGGAGGGCGACCGTGTTACCGCGGACGGGAGAATCATCGAATCGGATGACCTTGCCGTGAACGAGTCCATGCTGACAGGTGAATCGGAACCGGTTTCAAAGCATGCGAGGGTGGTCAGGGCAGGCGGGAATGTTCCGCTGGGCGACAGGAAGAACATGGTCTACATGGGAACCATGGTTACAGGCGGCAATGGAAGGGCAATCGCGACCGGAACCGGAAGCAATACCCAGATGGGCAGGATCTCCACCATGCTGCAGGAAACCGAGGACGAGTCGACCCCGATTGAAAAACAGCTTGCGACTACAGGCAGGTTCCTGATTATCATAACTTTCGTGATAACCGCCGTGATTGCGGTTGCCGGCATTATATCCGGCGTGCCGGTGGTGGAAATGCTCAAGACAGCCATAGCCCTGGCGGTTGCCGCGGTACCTGAGGGACTGCCGGCGGTCGCCACCATAACGCTGGCTGTGGGGATGCGCAGGATGGCGAAGAAAAATGCTCTCATGAAGAATCTTCCCGCCGTCGAGACCCTGGGTTCCACAACCATAATATGCACCGACAAGACGGGCACCCTTACGGAAAACCAGATGACCGTTCAGGAGATATACCTGCCGGGCGCCGAGGGAAGAATGATCAATGTAACCGGCACCGGATACAAGCCTGAGGGTGGTTTTTTGGAGGACGGGAAAAACCTGGATGCCAAAGGGGACGAAGCCCTGTCTTTGTTCCTGACCTCGGGACTGCTTGCGTCCAACGCCGTTGTTACATGGGATGACAAGGATGGATGGAAGGTTATAGGCGATCCGACCGAAGGCGCCCTTATTACAGCCGCCTCGAAGGCTGGGTTCGATGACGGGGCGGATGGAACCGGTTATGACAGAATAGATGAGCTTCCATTCGATTCCGATAAGAAATTCATGGCGGTTTCCGCGGCAAAAGATGGGAATTCACCCGTTATATTTTTAAAAGGAGCCCCGGGCGTCATCATCGGGATGTGCGGATATTCCGGCGGCAGGGAGCCTTTGCATGAACTTGACGAGAAGAAAAGGGAGAAACTGCTCGAGGTAAACAGCCGTATGGCCCGAAAGGGGCTTAGAATCCTTGCCCTGGCATACAAAGAGGGAATATCCGCTGATTCGGATATCGAGGATGAGATCGGGGAAGGCCTGGTGTTCCTGGGGTTCGCCGGCATACTCGACCCGCCCAGGCCGGGTATATCAAAGGCCGTAGCCCAGGCAAGGTCGGCGGGAATCCGTGTAATCATGATAACGGGAGACCAAAAGGATACGGCGGCTGCGATAGCCGGGCAGGTTGGAATCGGCGATGAGGAAGAGGAAGTGATAACAGGGGCTGAGCTTGATGAAATGTCGTCCGATGAGCTTGCCGATGCACTGAGGAAAAGCTCTGTCTTTGCGCGGGTCTCGCCGGGAAACAAGCTGAATATAGTGGATGCGCTGAAAAAGAACAATGAGGTGGCTGCGATGACGGGCGACGGGGTCAACGACGCGCCGGCGCTCAAGAAGGCTGACATCGGCATATCCATGGGTCTTCGCGGCACGTCGGTGGCGAACGAAGCCTCGGACATGGTGCTACTTGACGACAGTTTTGGAACAATCATAACGGCAATCAGGCAGGGAAGGGTTATCTTCGACAACATCCAGAAATTCATCCATTACCTGCTTTCATGCAACCTCAGCGAGATTATGCTGATTTTCATCTCGATTATCATAGGGGTTCCGGCGCCGCTTCTGGCAATACAGATACTGTGGCTGAACCTTGTGACGGATATATTCCCGGCCTTCGCCCTGGCATGGGAGGCGCCCGAGGCGAGAACCATGGAGAGACCGCCGCGTGATCCGGGCAAACCGATAATAACGAACAGCTACAAGATGAGAATTGTTTTGCAGGGATTCGTAATTGTGCTTGGTCCCCTGTTCGTTTATCTGATTGCCATGAACCTCGGGTATGCGATTGAAGAGAGCAGAACCATCGGATTCATGGCGCTTGCGCTGGTCCAGCTGTTCCATGTGTTCAATGTCCGTAGAAAAAACGGTCTTGGGTTTGATTCGACGCTGTTCAAATCCCCTTATTTATGGGGAGCTTTTCTTGTTACGATGGGACTTCAGATGGTGGCGGTTTACGTGCCGTTCATGCAGAAGGTGCTGAAGACCACGGCCATGTCGCCGGTGATGTGGCTTTATGTAATTGCAGGAGCCGTTGCGCCGATAATATTGATTCAGTTGATTGCGCTTGTACGGAAACTGGCGGGCAAGCCATACCGGGACTGAGGCGGCAGGAAATTTTCCCGCGGCGGGGTGTAAATCCTTGGTGCGGTGAGATGGACAAAAACCGAGGGTTTTAATTCTGCCAGCTGACGGTTCGGCGGGTTCCGCATCCTTTTGGAAGCGCACCGCGACCGTCCATATGAAGCATATCCTTTGTGTTCCATTTTTCAAGATTACATTTCTCAATAATAAGTAGGCTTCCAGCCCACCAGTTGGACGGGCCGGACTGCTATAGTCATATATAGCGGGGGGCCTGAATCAGAAATCCGGCCTGGCTGAATCGTTTTCCGTGAGTGAAAACTTCCTGTTCTTCCAAACATGAATTCAGTCTGCCGGAACCCGTCCGGTGAAAATATGAATGTTGACAAATCCACAACTCAATTATTCGATGAAGTCGTCAATTGCGGGAGCCTTGAAAAATGGATCCAGGGCAACGACGGGCATTTTCTTGATACGGGCCTTTCCGAATATCTTGAGGAGCTTATCTGCAGATGCGGCAAGTCCAAGAGCGGACTGATAAAGGAAACAAACATTGAGAAAAGCTATTTCTACCAGATTCTGTGCGGACGCAGGGTTCCCAACCGCGACAAGCTGCTGAAGCTGGCAATTGCTATGGGGCTTGACTATTACGAGACGCAGCGGCTGCTGACTATCGGCGACAAGAGCATACTGTATCCGAAGAGAAAGCGGGATGCCGCGCTCATATACTGCATCGGGAACAGATATCCCATGAAAAAAACCCAGGTTTTCCTATATGATTTCGGGCTTGAGGTATTGGAGTAAACCTATATAAGCATAAGGCAAACTTGACATGGTATTCCCCGGAAAAGCACAG
>JAFGQE010000018.1 GCA_016935835.1 Clostridia bacterium
ATCGAAAAGGCGCTGAATGAAAGGAATTACGGACAATTGGGCCTTTGCCTGGCAAACACCTTCGAAGGAGTTGTTTTTCCTGAAAAACCCGCAATCGCCATGGCCAGGCAGGATATGCTAAAGACGAATCCGGATGCGGCATTGATGACCGGAAGCGGGTCGGCTGTATATGGAATATTTGAAAAACCGGGTAACGCTCATGCCGCTTTTAATGAACTATGCATAAAATATACCGCTTATCTGACAAAAACCACCGGGAGGCTGATTTGAAAATAACATGCGGAACCGACATTGTTGAAATCGACAGGATAAAAAAGGCGGTTGCAAAATCATCTTCTTTCCTTGACAGGATATACAGTTCCAACGAACAGGATTACTGTCTTTCTAAAAAGGCGGGACGATTTTCCAGCCTTGCAGCGCGGTTTGCGGCCAAGGAGGCGGTGTCAAAAGCCATGGGCACCGGTCTTGGCGAAAAGGCCAGTCCGCTTGAAATCGAGGTCGTCAACAATCATGCCGGAAAGCCCGGCATTGTTCTATCCGGCCGGACAAAGGAATCATTTGAACAAATGGGCGCGGTGAAAATAGAGGTCAGCCTGTCGCATGGCAGGGATTATGCCGTTGCTTTTGCCGTTATAACATATAGGGAGGATATTGATGAATAAAATCAGCTTCTTCCATTGCGCCGACACACATCTCGACTCCCCGTTTTCATCCCTTTCATCAAAACCGGGGCTTCCCGCATTGAGAAGACGGCAGCTTCTTGACACTTTCATGAAAATGATTGATTTGGCCAAATCTGAAAAACCCGACTTTCTTTTCATCGCCGGCGATTTATTCGAGCATGAATATGCCCGGCTTGCCACTATCTCGGCCATAGACTCGGCATTTGCGGCAATCCCCGGCACAAGGGTTGTGATGATTGCGGGCAATCACGATCCCGAGGCAGCCGATTCTTTTTACCTTACATATAAATGGAGTCCCAATGTGTATTTTCTTGGGGAATCACAAGAAAGCATTTTCTTTGAAGATAAAAACACCGAGGTATTCGGGCTTGGCTGGGGACCCGGCTACGGCCAGAAGGACCGGCTTGAAACAATGGTCCCCGATAGAGGCAGGATCAACATTCTTTTGTTCCATGGCGATATCGACCTTGATATAGGAGTCCGCGACTATAACTCCGTCCCGGCCGCCGTCCTAAAGGCCGGGGGGTTTGATTATGTGGCCGCGGGGCACAACCACAGGCTTCGCGAATCAATGGGAAACGGCCTTATATTCAACCCGGGCAGCCTTGAGCCACTTGGTTTCGACGAACCCGGCAAACATGGTTATTTTACCGGGGAAGCGGGTGTTTCCCAGGCTCCCGTGGTAAAGTTCATGGAAATCTCAAGGACAATGTATGAAACACTCGAATTCGACATAACCGGACTGTCATCCGACAACGAGGTCATTGAAGGCCTGAAAAACAAGGCATCAGGCACCGATGTTTTGTACCGTATAATCCTCAGGGGCAAAAGACCCGTGGATTATTATCCTTCTGTTTCCCTTTTGGAAAGCGGTCTTGCCAAATCAATTCTATTTGCCCGCATCGTCGACGAATCGTCCGCAGACATTGCTTTGGAAGATCTTTCTGTGATGAAAGGCCTCAAAGGCGCCTTTGTTCGCAATATTCTCGGGAAAATTGAAAAGGCGGGCTCCGACGATGAACGGATACTGCTTGAGAAAGCCCTCCACTATGGGCTGGAGGCCATTGACAACGGGAAAATTGAAACAGCGGGAGGTGAGATTCTTTGAAAATCAAAGGAATGCACCTTAAGGGATTTGGAAAATTCGTTGATACGCGGTTTTATTTCCAGGAAGGATTCAACCTGGTATTCGGGAAAAACGAAGCCGGCAAATCCACCCTCCAGTCTTTTATCAAAGCCATGCTCTTTGGGCTTGACAGAAACACGCTTGATACAGAGGACCGGCCTTCCGACTCGAGGAAATACAATCCCTGGGCTTCGGATGAATTCGGCGGAAGCATGGAAATTCTGCTGTCCAAAGGGGAAACGCTGCGATTGGAACAGGATTTCACGAATAGGCAAACCAACGTTTATGATGATAATCTGCGCAACATAACTTCCAGTTATCCCTATTCTACAAGGGGCGGCCTTAGGTTCGGCGAAACAATACTCGGCATGGACAGGGAATGTTTTGAAAACAGCGCCTTTATAAGGCAAGGCGGGACCGTTGTTCTGAAAAACGAAAGAAAAAACCTTATCGAAAGACTTATGAACCTTTCACAGACCGGCAGCGAGGACTCTTCCGCGGCAGACACTCTGAGAGCTCTCGGGGAAGCCAAAAAGTCCCTTGGGAACGACCGCACGCAGAACAGGCCCTACAACATGGCGAAGAAGGACCTTGCGAATCTTGAAAACGCCTTGGAAAAAGCCCGCAAAAAACATGCCGGGATGGCAGGACACCTTGAGCGGAAAAGCTATCTCGAAGATAAACTTGCCGAATTGAAGAAAAAGGTTGACGAGGCCAATATGGCCGAAACGGCCCGGGACCTTTTCAAGCAGCGCTCACAATTGCTCCTGGCATTGGAACAACAGCTAGAATCAAACAAGGAAATTGACGCCCTTAGCCGCGAAATATATGATTTACAAACAAAAATTTCGGATTATGGCCTTCCCTCCGGGGTTGCTGAAAGCGATATAATGTCGCATATAAGAAAGGCGGCGGCTTCAAGGGAAAAACTCAATATGGTCGGCGGCATTGACCCTGAAATAGAATCCGTCAAATTGGCCGGGCTGAAAAAAAGAAGGGGGATCCTGAAGATTCTTTGTTACATTGGAATCACTGTTTCAGCCGCGGCGGCTTTCATTTTTCATCCTTTGATTTTTACGGCGACAGGGCTCCTTACCCTGTTGCTTGCATTTCTCTATTTTAAAAAGCCATCGCATACCCAGGCCGAACTTGATGAAAAGATCCGTATCAAAAACGATTGTTCGCGGGAGCTTATAATGATAAACGCCTTCATCGAATCCGCCGGCGGCAAGCATGCGGATTCTTTCGGAGAAGCAGAACTTACATTGAACTCCCTTTTTGAGAAGTTGAATTCCATTTCCAGGCTCAGGAATCTGATTGAAATCAAGGATGCCCGAAAATCCGATGCAGGGAAAGCAAGAAATGCCCTGGAGGTCAGATTCGGGCCCGTTTCAATCATTGAGCAACAGTTGGAAAATCTTGATAAGAAGATTGAATCCGCCGGGTTTGAAGAGTCCGCCCTTCCCTCTTCTTCCGATTCGGAACACTACCGCACCTCCTATGCCGAACTGGAACGTGAACTTGCGGGAATCAATTTTTATCTGAGGGAATCGCTTCATGGCAACGACTCTCCCGCTGAAGAGGAGGAAGCCCTGGCGCAATGCTCCGAAAGGTTGAAAAACATAGAAGCGGAGAAGCGGGCGATCGAGCTTGCCGAAAATGCGGTGGCCGAGTCCGCCCTCGAACTCCAAAAAAGCATCCTTCCGAAAATAAGCGGGGAAATGGAATCCCTTCTTGAAAAAATAACCGGTGGAACCCATGCGAATCTTCGGGTGGGAAGCGACATGACGGTCAATTCCATTGACCTTGCGAATGTCCGGTCAATCTGGGATTTCAGCGACGGAACGGTTGACCAAATGTACTTTTCCCTTAGAGTCGCCGCCGCCCGCGCCTTTTCAGAAAAGGAGCCGGTTCCGCTGATAATCGATGAGCCTTTCGCTTTTTACGACGAGGAAAGAATAAGGAATGCATTTGAGTTGCTCTCAAGGTTATCAGGGGATTTACAAATAATCCTCTTCACCTGCAAGGAAAAGGAGCTTGAGCTCGCATCCGGCCTAAACGATATAAACATTATAAGGATTTGATTTGCCTGATAAGTTCCTTGCGGCAATTGCAGCTGCTGCCATCGGGCAGCACGCCCGTATCCGAGCATTCGTTGCAGTTGTATGCCGGTTCGAGATAATTCCGTGGGAATCCGTTTTCGACAATAAGCCTTTCCGCCATATCCTTCATGATGTCTATTTGCGAAAAAGCATCCTGCTTGTCATTTTTTTTCATTGACAATGAATCTATGCTCAGGTTCGCAATGTCCAAAAGCAGTTTCTGTATTTCAGGAGCCTTCAGAAAGACCTCTGATTTTCTTTTTTCCATCAACTGTTCATTATTCGTCTTCAGTTGTTCATAATGCTCCCGCACCTTCTTCTTCAGCATTACATCGTCGATTCCGCCTTCTGTCTTTGCCTGGGCATATCTGGCGGCTTCGCCTTCTATCTGGCTTTTTGTCCTCAGTCCCTTCTTGTTCCAGTCGGTGAGGATCTTGTGAAAATATTCAAGGTTGGGGCTTGATATCTTAACCGAATTCTTTAGGGCCAGCTCGATTATGTCCATTCCATATCCGTAATCGTCGACCCACTTCTTTATGTACCTTTCTTCATATTCGGTGAAAGGAGCCCTTCTTTTAAGTTTTTTTGCGATTATGGCGGAAACATCCTTCATCTTTTTATATTTCAAAAAATACTCGTCAAGGTCAAAGCTGTTTTTAATGCCGGCGTCAGACCAGTTCTTTGCAACCGCATTAACATAAGAATATTTGAGCAATCCCCTCTCGCTGCAATAATTGAAGAGGGAATACATGACGTCGTCTTCAAATTTATATAGGTTGAACCACATTTCTATGTTCGTGTACCACGATATCGGCATTATCCCCTGGAAAAAGCTCTTGCTTATGGTCGACATTATGTTTTTCTTGGCATCAAGATCCATTTCTCCCCGAACCGAACGCGGCTTGTAAAGTTTTGTGATTTCCTTGTCCTTTATATCGACAAGAAAATAACCCTTGCCTTTCTTTTGAAACAGCCCTTTTTCAAGCAATTCGTCAAAAATCACCATTATCTCGTTTTCGGAAATACCGAATGTCTTGGCGAACTGGATTTCGGAAATCTTTTTTCTGTGATTTGATAAAAACAGGCAGTATAAATATACCTTGACCTGAACACCCGTCATTTCAGGCAGATATTCGCTGATGAAAATATCCGGAACGGGGGTGTCAGAATATAAAAATGCTTTTGAGTCTTCAAATATATACATGTTAATTTCCTGCGGCCAGTGTTCACATTATATATAAATAAAACGAATGCGTAAAGCGGAATCTGGTCAATCTTTCAAAATGGGCATTTGAATGCTTTCCCTTGCGATGGTATAATTTTGAAAAATACAGTTTCCGGAGGGTTTTATGCCGTCAAAAGTATTGTTCGCACCTGTTGCGTTCGCAAAATTTGAAAAGAGCCAGACTCTTCCGGCAAAATTTGAGCGCCTTCTCGATCAAACAGGCCTGGAAAAGATAGTTGGCGGAAAGAAAACGGCCGTCAAGATGCATCTGGGCGACGGCTTGTCATACAGTACGATAGCCCCTGTTTTTGTCCGCACCCTGGTTAGGAAATTGCAAGGATGGGGGGCCAGGTGTTTTATCGCCGACCATGACGTAATAAACAGAAAGCCTGATGAAAGAGGTTATACCGAGTCAATCCTCGGGTGTCCGATTGTTGATGCCTGTGGAATGACCGGAAATTATATGTATGAAAAAAAGGTATCCTACAAGTCCTTCGAGGTCATGGATGTGGCCGGGGAAATCCATGACGCGGATGTCCTGATTGATTTTTCACATGTAAAAGGCCACGGGGGCTGCGGATACGGGGGCGCCTGCAAGAACATCGCCATGGGGTGCGTCTCGCACCGGACGCGCCGCGGGATACACGGTCTCGAGGGCGGATTGGAATGGGACAAGGAGAAATGCATTCATTGCAATCAGTGCATAGAAAGCTGCAACCATAATGCGAATGAATTTACAGCTGATGGCATATACAGTGTTTTTTACCATAATTGCACCTATTGCGGACATTGCGTCAAGATGTGTCCCACGGGAGCCATCACAACAACAGGCCTTGGAAATCAATATGAAGCTTTTCAGGAGGGGATGGCTCTTTCGACAAAGGGCGTCCTGGAAACCTTTGCCCCAGGCCATGTGTATTATATAAATGTCCTGACCCAGATAACCGCGCTTTGCGATTGCTGGGGCCTTACTACGCCGTCGCTGGTTCCCGATATCGGAATCATGGCATCTGATGATATAGTGGCAGTCGAATCAGCCTGTCTTGATGCAATAAAAGCCGATGACCTTATTCCCGTTGGCCTTCCTCTTGGAATAGAGCTAAAGGGCGAGGGGCACCTGTTCGAGAGAATCCATGGCAAAAATCCATTTGTTCAGCTTGAGGCCCTTGAACGGCACGGACTTGGCACAAGGAATTATGAATTGATTACGATTGATTGATTCCATGCGCATACCGGCCGCAAAAAAGTTTTACAGCCAAAATATGGAAGAGAATCTTTCGAAAGATCATATGAAGCCTTGCAGCTTTTTGAACCTCATCCCGGCTGCATAGGCCTTATATAAATCATTGCACCGGGAACAGCTGTATGTTGCCTCCTCCGACCGGGCCTTCGTTTTCGTACAGCAACTGCTGCTCTTCATCAGTGATATAAATAGAAATGCAGTCATCGGTTGAAGGCTCGCCCAGATCGGTTGCAGTCACTGAGAAAAACGCCGGTTCGCCGTCAAATACACATTCTCCCCCGAAGGTTCCCCCGCTTTCCGAAGAATAGGCTCCCGTAATCTCGCCCTTGATCCGAATTCCGTTTGCATGGTCATTGTATACGAAATTTCCCCGGGTATCCCAGGATACGGGTTCCTCGTCGACATACTCAATGTTTATACATTCAACGGTAAACCCGAAGGTCGCCTTGCCCTCTCCGCCGGCCGCAAGAAGCCATCCCCCGCCCCTGACGGTAACGGGAGTGTACTCCACGCACCCGGATAACACTGCCGCTGAAAAAACCAGCAGAACAGCCATTGCCAATATTTTTCTTTTCATTTCGCTTCCTCCTTGTTTGCCGGCCGGCGGTACTGAAAGGAAGGCATATGAATATCCATGCTGCCGCCAGGTTTAAAATCATGCCTCCGGGTTGGGCTTTGGGTAAGGCAATATATTCCGGCTGTTCCCGTGCTTTGCAAGAAATCGGATTGTTCGGATGACAGGCACGCCATGCACCCAATCCATAAACCGGCCGCCCGACCGGTATTTTTGTATCTTGATTATACTCTCCTGAAATGACTTTTTCAATTCACGTCAGCCGGTGGCGTCTTTTCCCAAACCCCGGCTTATACGGTTTGAAAGCTAAACCCCGGCTTGTACGGTTTGAAAGCTTTTTTAATAGTGTGACGGTCAATGCCCTTTTCCCGGATAGAGTCGGTTTATAAACCCAATGCTTCTTTCCACATTATTATCTTCAAATGCCAGCAGCATATCCTCATTCATGTTTTTTCTTTCGGGTGAACATATCTCGAGTGTCAGCCTGAGAGCCGGGTTTTTTGACATCAGCAGGTCTATAATATTTTTCAGGGGAAGCCTTCCGTCTCCAAGCGCGCAGAAATGGAATTCCCCGTCAGGGGAAGCAAATGGATTTGCATCGGAATATTTCGAAACCGCGCACACATCCTTAAGGTGAGTGCAAATCACCCGGTCCCCAAGGATATCAATGGCATGAAGGGGGTCTTCGCCGGTAAATGCAAAGTTTCCGCTGTCATAGCATATTCCCAGGTTGCCGCTGATTGAAATAAGTTCAGCCAGGTCCTCGATAAAAAGATCTCCGTGGTTTTCCAATGCAAGCATTATGCCGTGCGATGCCGCCATTTCGGCCGGCGCCTCAAGCTCTTTCTTTATTGCTTTCGTTCTTTTCGCGGTTGCGGCACGCCCTTCCATACAGGATCCCCCCGCAAATGTCCGGAGTATCTTCACCTTCATTTTGGCGGCTGCCAGAATAAACGGCCCAAGCTCGGTCAACGAAGTCCCGCATGCGCCAAGTTCAATATACATGCCGTTTTCAATCGCAAATTCAAGGACCCATCCCGCATCTTTATTGATGTCGATATGATAGGGGTCGATGTGAAGCCCGTCCATGTCAAGTTGCTTCGACCTATGGCAGTACCACCTGATATCGCAAGGGTTCCGTGGTTTGTAGCCATGCCTTCCGAATCTCATGTGATAACTGAATGTGTCTATCGCAAGCTGCATTGAATCAACTCCATTCAATGAGAACTTTTATGAATTTTCCTGCCTTTATGCCCTCGATTGCATCCAGATATTCATGCTTTTCGGGTTTGATTCTTTTCTCAACAAGAATATCCGGCCTTATCCTTTTGGAATTGTACAATTCCGCGACCGCCCTGAGACTTTCCGATCCCAGTATGCCGGGGTTGTATATCGTGGTGTTCGCATCGAACAGCCGGTCCTGTCTTATTCTTATTTCATTTGTGTTGTAGCTCGAAAATATGAGGATTCGCGGAGCAATCGCACATGCAAGCTGCTGGCCGTTTACACTGCCGGAACATTCAAAGACTATATCGGCGTCAAATGATTGACCCGCCTCGTGGGGGAACAAAACCTTCCCCGCTCCTGATTCAAGCGCCTTTGACAATCTCCTGGCATCAATATCCATCGCCGAGATTTCCACCTCCCCGATGTCCGCCAGAATTTGAATGGTGCAAAGTCCCATTGCCCCCATGCCTATGACAAGCACTTTCCTGCCGGCGTACTCATTTTTATTCAGCGGTGTCATCGCACAGTGGCGGGCGCATCCGTACATTTCCATGACTGCTGCTTCCGCCGGGTTCCTTCCATCCGGGAATATGCGGGCGATATCATTTTGATTCCTGTTTACATACGACCTGTGGCAGGGCTCTCCCCCGTGTCCGGTCATAATGACATAATCCCCCGTTGAAAATCCGGTTGTGCTTTTCCCTGCCCTGACAACGGTTCCGACGGCCTCATGTCCCGGCTCCCCTGTTTCCATCGGATATCCCGACCCATATCCATTTGCATATCCTCCCCGGAAACTCCTGAGTTCGGAAGAATTGCACAAGGACGAGGCGATTATCCTTATTCCAACGCAGCCCTCCTCCGGGTCCTTCTCTTCGATTTCAATGAATTCCGGGTTTCCCGGACCCATGTATCTGATTGCGCTTTCCATCTTGCCTCCCCCGTATGAACGTTCCTGCCGTCCCCTATATCATTATAGTTCAAATAACCGTTTTCAACACCCCGAAACGCAAGTTGACATGCAGCCGGTACATATATATAATTTTACGAAAAGACGCCCGGATGAAATTTGTCGGCTAAAGTCCTTTTTATCCTTTTTTATTCACTTTGAGGCGGCTTTTTAATAATCGGGGGTGTTTTATGAAATATTCAGCCAGGCGCATACCGGTGCTGCTTCTTGCGGCGATACTGCTTTTTGCAATGGTTTCCTGCTCGAATCCCGGCAATCAGGCAAGCGAAACATATGAGTTCAGCCTTGCCCACTTTTTCCCGGGGACACACCCGGCTGAAACCGAATTCATAAAGGGCTGGGCGGAAAGAATCAATTCCGCCACGGACGGACGCGTAACAATCACAAGCTATCCGGGCGGAACCCTTCTTGGTGCGGACGCCATATATAACGGGGTTGTAGAAGGAGTGGCCGACATGGGCCTTTCATGCTTTTCATACACCCGCGGGCGTTTTCCGGTCCTGGAGGTTTTCGAGCTTCCCGGCATCATATATGACAATTCGAAATCCGCCAGTGAAGTGGCGTGGGAAGGCATAAAGCAGCTGAATCCGGAGGAAGTGCAGGATACAAAGCTTCTGATGGTCATCGCCACGGGCCCCGGCGATCTTTTCACAACGGTTCCTGTAAGAACCCTTGAGGACATGAGCGGGCTTGAAATAAGGGCCACCGGCCTCAGTGCGAAAACCATCGGGGCATTGGGAGGAATACCCGTGGGAATGCCTCAGTCGGATGCATATGAAGCACTTTCCAAGGGCATAGTCAAGGGAAACCTGTCCCCTGTTGAAGTTCTCAAGGGCTGGAAACATGCGGAAGTCACCGATTACCTCACAAAGACACCGTTTCTTTACAATACCCTTTTCTTTGTAACCATGAATCTTGAGAAGTGGAACTCGCTTCCCGGGGAAATTCAACGGATAATCGTGGAAACCACGGAAGCTTTCCACGAAGAAGTGGGCATCGGCCTATGGGACCGTCAGAACGATGAAGGCCTTTCCTTTGCGGTGGATGAGCAGGGAATGGAAGTGATTGACCTTTCACAAGAAGAAGCTGCGCGCTGGATTGAAAAGGTGTCTCCCATTCAGGATGAATATCAATCCGTACTGTCTTCGCTTGGAATAGAAGAAGACGTCCTGGGCCTGGTTAAATCCCTGGCGGACAAATATAATGACATTTATTGATCAGGGAGAATCATGCTCAGTAAGATAGAAGGCTTTATAAAACATACCGCATCCTTATTCAACAAGATAGCCGGGGCCTCAATTGTCCTGGCTATGCTTCTTGTGGTTACAAATGTCCTTATGCGGGCAATATTCAAAAAGCCAATACTTGGAACCTATGAATTCACCGGGTTTCTTTCCGTGCTTATAATCAGCTTTGGACTTGCTTACTGTCTTTTGATAAACGCCCATATAGCCATGGACTTTATATTCGACAAGTTCGGACCAAGGCTCGGCAACCCGCTGGAAATTTTCATCAGTTCGATTTCCTTTGCATTTATGTCCGTATTCACCTTTAGAATATTTGTATACGCATCACGTATAGCTGCAAGCAACCAGCTTTCCCCCACTACACGCACTCCCTTTCATATTTTCATTTATATCATGGGTGTTTGTTTCGCAATGCTCTGCCTTGTATATTTGATAAAAATCAAAGAAGCGGTCGGAAAGGCAAGGGTAAAATGAGTCCTGAAATAATAGGTCTTCTCGGAATAATCCTGCTTCTTGCCCTGATTGCATTAAAAATGCCTATATCATTTGCGATGCTGTTCACCGGCCTCCTGGGCTTTTCGCTTCTTACATCCTGGTCCTCGGCGTTCAGCATGGCAACCGCAGAGGTTTATTCGACCTTCTCATCATATTCCCTCAGTGTTATTCCAATGTTCGTGTGGATGGGTTTCATCGCCTATTATTCGGGGGTAGGAACCAGCCTTTATAAATTCGCCTACAGATTGATAGGACATTGGCCTGGAGGGCTCGCAATAGCAACCCAGGCGGCCTGCGCCATGTTCGGCGCCATCTGCGGATCAAACACCGCGACGGCTGCCACCATGGGGGCCATCGCCCTGCCGGAAATGAAAAAATACAGATATGACGACTCCCTGTCTTCGGCAAGCGTTGCCGCGGGAGGTGCCTTGGGAGTACTGATTCCCCCGAGTGTCATTTTCATAATATACGGAATCGCATCCGAACAATCCATCGGCAAACTTTTCACAGCCGGCATAATCCCGGGCATACTCCTGACATTGCTGTATATGGCTACCATATATATTCTGGTAAAACGCAATCCGTCTCTTGGCCCCGCGGGTCCCCGCGCCACATGGAGCGAAAGATTTGAATCGCTTGGGAACGGACTGTTCGAAGTCATTGTGACATTCTGCATATCCATAGGCGGCCTCCTTCTCGGCTGGTTCACTCCAACCGAAGCCGGCGCCGTAGGAGCCGCCAGCATACTGGTCATAACAATTGTCAGAAAGAGACTGACTCTTTCCGGTTTCAAGAAATCCCTGATGGACACAACCAGGACAACCGCAATGATAATGATGATGGTTGCGGGTGCGACCGTGTTCGGCCGTTTCATGGCCGTAAGCCGTCTTCCGTTCGCGCTTGCAAACTGGGCAACCGAACTTAACCTTCCTCCTTTTGGCATAATGATTGTCATTCTTCTGATTTATTTTGTCCTTGGCTGCATAATAGACGCCCTGGCCCTCATTCTTCTGACCATTCCGATATTCTTCCCGGTTGCCGTCACTGTTCTTGGATACGATCCAATCTGGTTCGGCGTTGTAATCGTTCTTGTTGTCGCAATGGGTGTCATAACTCCTCCGGTCGGAATGAATGTTTTCATCATCAAGGGGGTGGCCGGGGATATCCCCACGGAAACTATATTCAAGGGAATCTGGCCATTCCTTGTCGCATTGTTCGTTTGTCTTGGAATTCTTCTTGCATTCCCGCAGATCGTTACTTTTCTGCCCGATTTAATATACTGACCGGGCATTGAATAAATCGCTTATTTGCGCCATTTGATGAAAAAGGTTAAAATTAATTAAAGTTATCGGCCGAAAGGAAATGTTTACGGTTATGACAGTTTTTTCATCAAATATATTCGTCATGTCTACCGTTGCCCCGGGCTTCGCTATTTTTGACAGCGGTTTTCTCATAACTGTTGCAATAATTATCTTTGCCGGTCTTTTTATCGCATTTATCAACCATATGAAAATAGATAAATGCATTAAAAGCTTTCGTTCCGATATCATCGCCGTTTACCTTGCAAGCGGAGAAATCATCAAGGGCAGGCTTGATGTGGAGAATACGGGGGTTGAACTGATATTTGACCTTCCTTTGGACAATACAAGGAGAAGCCATATATTATATAAGGACGAGTATGACCAGATAAGGTTTTTCGTCAGGTTCCATTCCGACCTGGATGCCCGAAGGCACAAGAAACGGATGACTGTCATGAAGAAGACATACCATCCGAACATACTCCGTCGAATCCTTAGATCCATTGGAATTTTCTTCAAGATTATTCGCGATTCGCTGATGGATATCTTCATGGCTTTCTCAGGCCGCATGAAGACTGCAAATCCTGCATACGCATCCAACGAGGCTTATCTGGCAAAGGCAAACCGGGAAGCTGTTTCCTCGGTGGACACGGCACACAATCCCATTTTGGAAAAATATATAGGCAACAAGGTTGTCTGTTCGCATACCTTCAATGGCCGGCAATATGATGTCAGGGGAATCCTGAAGGATTATTCCGGATTTTATCTGGAGCTTCTTGATGCGGAGTTCATTGCAGAGGATATCGCTATCTCTGCGGCGGACCTTGTTCTTCCGAGGAGTCAGAACAAAGTCAGGGGTCTAGGCGAAGAGACATTCAGGGTGGCCGTTTTAAAAAAAGATTTTAGATTGAATTTATATAAAAAAAGGATCAAAAAGTCTTCCCATGACCGGATTGCCCAATGATGCGCCATATGGCCGGATAATAATACCGGGGGTGATAATATGCAATATTCAAGGTTTTGCTCTTTCTTTGCCCTGATTGCAGGGCTATTGATGATCTTCATGTGGCTGTTCTTTATCTTTGCAGGCATGGTTCCGGAATTCGCTGTCCGGCCTGCGGAAATAACCCTCCATCTTATTGCTGAATTTACAACCGCGCTTGCACTTGCCGCAAGCGGAATATTAATGTTAAGAAAACATCTTTCCGCCCGCTGGCTGTTTCCATTTTCAACCGGCATGCTGATGTACACAATAATCGTAAGCCCCGGTTATTATATTCAGTCCGGTGATTACATTTTTGTTTTGATGTTCGGTATTCTGATTGTGCTTTCATTTGTATGTCTGGTCATTCATGCAAAGGCTTTATCCAAAAAACATTTATGAAAATACCATCGAAAACATCATTTGCACATGGCTGAATCAATGCGGCAAACAGTATTATTTGTTAATTGCGAGGATGAGCGTTTGGAAAACATCCATGGTTTCCCGCCAATAATCGGAGATGCGAGCCGGATTCTGATCCTCGGTTCGATGCCCGGCGCGGAATCGCTTCGCCGGTCTGAGTACTATGCGCATCCCCGGAATGCATTCTGGCCGGTAATATATGGTCTTCATGGACGTATTCCTGATGCAGATTACAATGACAGGAAGTCCTTCCTGATTTCCATCGGACTGGCTCTTTGGGATGTCGTTGAATCATGCGAGAGAAAAGGAAGTTCCGATTCGGCTATAAAAAACATCGTTTACAATGATTTCACTTTTTTCTTCGGTGCACATCCGAAAATATGGCATGTGTGCTTCAATGGAAGGAAAGCGGAGGCTCTCTTCCTTTCCCGGTTTAGAGATGATTTTCCCGGGTTGACTTACACCCGCCTGGGTTCGACAAGCCCGGCACATGCCGTAAGGATGGATTCCCGGCTTGAGGACTGGCGAAAGCTGCTATTGCCGGTATAAACACATATGAATGGAGGATGAACTCTCATCCGTCGAATTCAATGCCATCGATAAATTTACAGGCTTCCATAAGCACATCATGGTATTTGCCATATATGCATGAAGTATGGTGTATGTACGGTCCATCGATGACTTTCTTTTCAAATTCCTTCCAGCCGGCCATCTCAACCCACACATATGTATTTTGGGTGAAAGGACCCTGTATTGTGGAAGCTTCCTTGGCCAGCAGCCTGTATTCCCGGTCTTCCCCGTCGAACCTTACTATCGTTATATCCCCGTCCCTTAGTTTCCAGTGCGCCATCCCGGGTTTGAATCCGGGAAGTATCCAGTGTCCGGCAAGCTTTCCGCTGCAGGCGGGGTCCTTCAGGCTCAGGGGAAATGCATCGTGCCACAGCAAAAGCCCGTTTTCGTTATCCGGGTGCCGTATGGTCAGGTCCGCGAAAAAAGACGGCTTTGAGCCCAGGCCTGCAGCTTCCGCAATTACGGAACTTATTGCGCCATGTATATCGCTTTCACAGACACAGGGGATGCCGCTGTCTGAAACAAGGGCCATCGCAAAGCTTATGCAGGCCCCGAGTTCTTCGATTATAGTCATAAATGACTCGACTGCAATTGCCGACAACCTGTTTTCCCTGGCAAACTCCAACAAAACATCCCTGAGGGCCAGAACGTTTGTAATCGCATCCCCTGACATTTCCGAGATATCAATTTCATTCGCCCATCTCTTGCTTTCCTCAATGTATTCATTCCTGCTTTCACCGGCTTTTTGTTTTGTAAGCATTATTACCCTTGCAAGGTCGATTGGCAGGACCTCGATTCCAAATCTGCGCAGCAGTTCGCTTTCGTTTATTATCGTGCTCCAAAAAAAGTCTATCCGGTTCCCGGCCATGCCTATCCTGCAGTTTTTGAATTTCCTTACTACATTGGAGGCCCTTATGAACCTGTCAAGGCCTTTTTCGAAAGCCCGGTCGTCAATGCTGCAATTCTCAATATATGAAAACTTAACGCCAAGCTTTTTCAATACCTTGCTTGTCGCAAACATTCCGCAAAGCGAGTCCCGCAGCCTTGTTCCATCCTCAAGCGGAGCCCCGTCCCGGGGGCCCCATAGCAAAACGGGCGCCCCGATATCCCTCGCGATCAAACCAGCGGCGCTTTCAGTGCCAAAATTGCAATGAGGCATGAACAAACAATCAATTTGCGATCTTTTGAAAAATTCTAAAACGAGCCCGGCGTCTTCATATGTCCTTACGATGCCGTCTTTTAAAATATCGTCAAGTCCAATATAATTGATTCCCATGGCTGTCATTTTTGATTCAATCAAGGCTTTTTGTTTCTTTGCATCCTCATGGCTGAACACAAACTTGCCTATTGGGCAGAATCCCATCTTAATCTGATTGTACATAAGCCCTCCCCTGCGCATATTCACCTGCGGATCCTGATACCATTATGTTGCCTCTCACCGCTTGCGCGCAAGGGTAAATTGCATATGCGTTGCTTTGGTCATATAATGTTATCAGGAGTTGCGCAATGAACATCCCTTTTGATCCTTCTGTTTTCAATAAGATTCTCGACGAGTCACCCTTTGGTTTTCTTCTCATAGACGACAACGGTCTCATCCTGCATGCCGGGAAAGAGGCCTGCCGGCTGACCGGACTTCGGGAAGAGGAACTGGCCGGTAAAAATTACTCGGAATTCTGGGGGGAATTTCCTAAGGATGAATCCGATGCAATTATTGCCGGCTTCAGTTCATCAAACGGCCCGGAGGTCTATCACAGGATAATATTCCGCCGTTTGGATGCGGATCTTATTTCCTTATATGTCGAGGATGCGACCGAGTCATTCCTGCGTCTGCGATTCTTTGAGGATGAACTAAAAAGGTTTGAAAGCGCCCAGACCTTCGAGGCCCTCGGCAGTTATGAAATAGACTATTCCACGGGCATTTTCCACGGATCCAGGGAAGCTTTCCGAATACTCGGAATCCCATATGCAAAGGCAGGGATTGACTCGGGTATATTCAGTGAGATGCTGGCTGATGCCGATGCCTGCAAGGGTTTTGATGAATCCGATTCCAACGACAAGCATGCGCGTTCACGGATTTTGCATATCCCTTCGCCGCTTGGCACAACCACAAGGAGCATCCGGGACCGCTATCATATTATCCGTGATTCCGATGGCAAACCCGTTAAAACAGTTGGATTTATAAAAGAGCTGCATGCCAGCGATATTATGGATCTTATGTTTGATTTTGGCAATGATCATTTTTGGTGGTATTTGAATTTCATCGATACCCTTATCCTCATGCTTGACAAAGAGGGCGATGTTGTTTTCATAAACGACAGCGGATGCCGCCTTCTCGGTTATGACAAGGGACAGATAATCGGAAAAAACTGGGTTTTAAATTTTATACCTGACAATGAAAGGTCCACTATTGAAAATGTTCTTGATACTGTCCGAGCCCTCGGGGAATACGACATACATCATTTTACAAACAGCATCCTTACTGCTGATGGCTCCCATAAAATAATAAATTGGAAAAACACGATACTGCGCAATCAGGGCGGCGCATTCATCGGTTCGCTTTCATCCGGCGAGGATATAACCATTATCAAAAACAATGAGGCAATTTTAGTTGAAAGTGAAAAAAGATTGAAGTGGGCCGAGGAAATAGCCAGTGTCGGAAGCTGGGTCAGGGATCTCGATACCGGCGAATATGAATGTTCCGATGGTTTTTTATCTATATGCGGCCTTGATAGAAGCACCTTCATCCCCACATATGAAACCATGAAGTCCGTCACACATCCGGATGATGTCGAAATGATGGACTCCATTGTACGTGATTCAATAAAGACCGGGTGCGACTTTGATTTTGAGAATCGCATAGTCAGGCCTGACGGCGCCGTCAGGCATATACGGTCCCGGGGCACATTCATAAAGGATGCCCTTGGCCGGCCTTCCAAAATAATCGGCACGTTGCTCGACATAACCCTTTACAAGGAAAAGGAAAACGAGCTGCTGTATTCCCAGAGATTCCTTCATCAGGCTGAAAAAACAGCGAACGTGGGAAGCTGGATGAGAAACATTATCACGGGCGAGTATACATGTTCCTCTGGCTTTTATGATGTGTGCGGACTGGATCCCGGGATATTTGTCCCCACCCATGAAACAATGGCAACGACCGTTCATCCCGCCGATTCGGAGTTTGTTGAATCACTGCTTTCGGAAAAGAGGAGCAGGGGGGAAAACTTTGACATAGAGCACCGAATAATCCGCGGCGACGGAATAACACGCCATGTCCGGGCGAGGGGAACTTATATAAGGGATAGCAAGGGTGTTCCCGTCGAGGAAATAGGAACCATCGCCGACATAACGAAGTATAAGGAGGAGGAAGCCCGCCTGAAGGACGCCGAGCTTATCGCGATAATCGGCCACTGGGAGTGGGATATCCCGACCGACCGGCACATAGTCTCCCCGGGCCTTCTCAATATCATAGGATATAAATCACTTTCGGAGATACCAAACGGGGAAAACATCAATTCCCTGTTCCATCCCGAAGACCGCGCCAAGGTTCACCGCCTGGTAATCCGCGCCAGGGAAAACGGAGAACCCTATTCTTATGAAGCCCGCATTATAAGGCCAGACGGCCAGACCCGCCATGTGCGGGTTAATGGGTTTCCGGTTGTTGATAATAACGGCCGCACCGTCAAGACAAAGGGAACATTTGCGGACATAACACAGATCAAGGAATATCAGGAAAAAATACTGCAAAACGAAATCAGGTTCAACAAGGCCGAGGAAGCCGCGGGAATCGGCCACTGGGAAAGGAATCTTGAAACAGGACTTTATGTTTTTTCTAATGGCATATACAAGATACTGGGCATAGATCCGGAGAGTCCGTTCAGCACCTTCAGCGACCAGGTTTCCCTCGTTCATCCCGATGATGCAGGCTATGTCCGGGAAACCATAGGCCGGGCGTTGAAAAAGGACACAGGTTATGTCCTTGAGCATCGCATAGTCAGGCCTTCGGGGGAAATACGCCATATAAAAGCCAATGTAACCATTATCAGGGATGCATCCGGGGTTTCCAGAAAACTTTCCGGGCTTGTCATGGATGTCACCGACTTGAAAAAGCAGGAAAAGGAAAGACAGGCAATGGAGGCGCATCTTCGGACAAGCCAGAAGCTCGAGTCCATTGGCACGCTTGCAGGGGGAGTGGCCCATGAGATCAACAACCCCATAAACGGCATAATGAATTACAGCCAGCTGATACTTGATTCGGATAACAACCTCGATGAGATTAAAACATATGCCGCCGAGATACTCCATGAAACGGAACGCGTTTCTTCCATCGTCAGCAATCTGCTCAGCTTCTCGCGGCGCGACCAGACGGCCTTTGGCAGCTTCAATGCGACGGATATCATCGGGCAAACCCTTTCGCTTATAAACACAATCTTCAAAAAGGACAATATACTTATACAAACCCATTGTCCCCAGGATCTTCCCAGAATCAGATGCAGCAGCCAGCAGATACAGCAGGTCATAATGAACCTGCTGACAAATTCCCGCGATTCCCTGAATGAAAAATATCCCGGCAGCGACCGGGACAAGGTAATCTCTATTAACTGCAAGCGGATACTTAAAGACGCGAATGCCTTTATTCAAATTTGCATTGAGGACCACGGCATGGGAATCAACCCTGATGTACAGCAGAATATATTCGACCCATTTTTCACCACCAAGGGCCGCCACGAGGGAACGGGGCTCGGATTGTCAATAAGCTATGGAATCGTCAAGGAACACAATGGAGCCTTGTATTTCGAGTCGGAGGAAGGGCTGTATACCCGTTTCTATATAGAGCTTCCGGCTTCAAGCGACTAGCCCCGGCCTGCTCGCAGCCAAAAGATTATTCCCTTGAAGAGCCCTGAATTCTTATGTAAAAATTGATTTTGCTGTTTTCCACCTTTTATTCTCCGGATGCAAATACTTTTGGCCGGGTTTCCGTTATTCATTCCAAGCTCTCCCTGCAAGACTTATTTCAAGTCATGCATTGAAAGTCATCCGGGCCTGCCTTCATGAAGAACCCCGTATATCGAATATGTCCGGCATTTATTATGATATTTGTAAATTTTCCCTTTGGAATTCCTATGCGGGTACAAATGATGCTCCCGTCATTCCATTTGTGCTTTTTCAATGCCCTTCCCGTCGGTTTTTACCGGCAGTTCAGCAATAAACCTTATGCCCCCGCCCTCGATTGTCTCAAAGCGCAGGTCCCCGCCATGCTCCCTTATGATTCCATAGCTTATCGACAATCCGAGCCCCATTCCCTCGTGGCGGCCCTTGGTAGTGAAGAACGGGTCGAATATCCTGTCCCTGACGCTGTCGTCTATCCCCGTGCCGTTGTCCTCCACCATAATCCTTACCCATGTGCCGCCCGAATGCTCGTAAGATTCCGCCGACAGCTTCATTTTCTTGGCGCCCGGGGAAGAAAGATATTTCTTGTTGACTGAGTCCCGGGCATTTGTAATAAGGTTCATCAGCACTTGCTGTATCTGCTGGTCGTGGCAATAAATCTCCGGGAGGTCCTCCGGTATATCTATGGTGAGTTCTATCTGGTCTTTTTGGATAATGGCCTGTATCAGTGAAAGAATCTGGCTGAGCATCTGATAGATCGTTACCTTTTCATAACGGGTCTGCTCATCCCTTGAGAACTGCAGCAGGTTCTTTACTATTTTTGAAACCCGTGTCGTTTCATGTATGGACTCCCTTGCGTATTCCGCAATCTCACTGTCCTTGTCCACTGCTTCAAGTATCAGCTGGCAGTAATTCATTATCCCGTTCACCGGATTGTTTATTTCGTGGGCGACTCCGCTGGCCAGGACCCCGATGGCCTCCAGTTTCTGTTGATTTCTAAGATAGCCTTCCATGGATAGAATCTCCCGGTTGGCCTTTTCCAGTTCGATGGTCTTTTTCTTTACTTTATTCCTGACATATACAAGGGATGCGAACAAGATTATAAATAATATCGGCAAGGTTATCATAAGTACATTTACGGCTATTTCTTCGAATGTGGGTTTATTGTTCAAAAGGTAGGGGAACCACTTTTCATATATATCGGAATATCTCCCGTTGGCAGACACTATTGCCAGACCTTCATTCAGCTTAGACAACAATTCATGGTTTCCCTCCTTCACGGCAAAGCAAAACTTCTGCTCGAAGCCTGAGAGATTCTCGGTTATTTCCGTAATCCCGTCGTTGTCAAGCTTTGTCACCGCCTCTACATTCCTGATTCCCAGCATGTCGATGAGCCTTGCGCCCACCAAGCCCTGGGCGAGAACGGCGTCGTACCTTCCTTCGGATAACAGCCTGAACGCCTCCTCATATGTGTCAACGGATATCAGGTGTTCCCCGAGCCCTATCCTTATTGCATATTCCTGGGCATTGTCGCCTTCCATTACGATTATTTCCTTGCCCGGCAGGTCTTCCTCGGAGCTAATCCCTGTGTCTTCCTTTCGCACGAATATATTCCCGTGCATAACTATATATGGAACGCTGAAATCAAAATACTTATCCCGCTCCTCTGTGTAACCCACGAGAGGAAGCACATCCAGTTTCCCTTCCTCAAGCTCTTGCTTAATCGTGCTCCAGCGGTCTATTTTGAAGCTGAGAGAGATTCCCGCCTCTTCCGCGACCGCCTTCAGCAATTCGACGGAAAACCCGTCGGCCACTCCTCCTTCGGTTACTGAAAACGGAGGATAATCATATTCTGTTGCACTCTTATATACAAAATGATCCGCCCGGGCAACAGAATGTGTCAGCGGCAGGAACATACATAAAATAAGAATAATAAGTCTGCTGTTTCTCATTTAATCCTCATATACCAAATTCATCCCCGGATTTCGATGTTGATTCTCTTTTATATAATTTCAATTATATTGCAAAATCAATCTGAATCTCGTCGTCCATCAACCGGTAATTATCCTTCGTGAACATTTCTTCGACGACCGCCACTATTTTCTGGTCATAGCTCTTCCCTGCGTTTTTCTTTAGTTCTGACAGGACCGCCCCTATGTCATTTGCAGGTCTGTAAGGCCGGTGTGAAAGCATCGCCTCCACCACGTCCGCCACCATCAGAACCCTTGAGTCAAAGCTTATCTCCGCGGCTTCTTTACCCTGCGGATAACCGCTTCCGTCCATTCTTTCGTGATGGTTGTATACGAGCTCCGCTATCGGCCATTTCAAATCCACTTTTTTCAGTATGTCGTATCCGCATTGTACGTGTGTTTTTATAATCTCATATTCAAGTGATGTTATTTTACCGGGTTTTGACAATATCTCGGTGGGAATCGATATCTTTCCTATGTCGTGCAGGTAGCCGGCAATCAGCAGCCCTGTTTTTGATTCCTCCTCCAGTCCAAGTTTCTCGGCAATATCGTAGGCCAGGTTCCCCACGCGCCGGTCGTGTCCGGCGGTATAGGGGTCCCTCAGCTCAAGCATGGAGCTTATTGCCGATATTGTCGCCTCAATCGCCTTTCTCAGGGCCTCCGTCCTTTTTTCCACGAGCTTTTCAAGATTGTCCCTGTATTCATTGTTTTCCCGTTCAAGTTTTTTTTTCTCGTCGATTATCTTCTTATGCTCGAGCGCCATGGTTACCGTATGGACCAGCTTGCTCTTATCGACCGGTTTTTGAAGATAGTCGTAAGCCTGGAAATGAACGGATTCCGTTGCCGTGTCCACCGACGGTTCTCCCGTCATTATTATCACAGGTATGTCCGGTGCCTTTTCCTTTATTTTTTTCAAAAGATCCATGCCTGAATACTGCGGCATGATTATATCTGTGACAACAAGGTCCGGCATGATCCTGTCAATCTCCTTCAGCGCCTTTTCCACATCCTCCGCAGTAAAAACCTCATATCCCTCGTTCCCGAGGAATTTGGAAAATGTGATTCTTATGCTTTTCTCGTCATCGACTACCAGGATTTTATACATAAGGGCCCCCTTTCAGTTCGTCTTAAAACAAATTGCCCCGATTCCCTGCGGCATCATGAAAATGCCCGTTGCCGTCCCTTTGTCGCCCGGATGTTATTCCAGCCACTAAATTATATCATAATCACCATCCCTGTACTATTATTGAGACAGGCACACATTGCCTCTCGCATTCTTTGCCTCCCTTGCTTCCCCGTGTTTTTCCAGAGGAATTTCCGGCTTGCTACATGAAGGCGGGAACGGATTATTATCCGTTATATGTTAAATGATTAACTATTCCCATGCTATAATATTCATATGAATTCATTGCGGATTATACATTATTGCGGATGGAGAGCATATGGGAGTTAAGGAAGTTTTTCTTGAGATTCTTATACCTTTCATTGGTGGTCCCGCCCTAGAAAATATCCGCAATTCAATCTAGGCTTTCCTTAAATAAGATGACGCTGTTATAAAAAGCGTTTTTTCAAATGAATCTGTCATTGTTTTTCTCAACCATGAAATTACAAAGAGGCTTGTCCGGGTGAACCAGCTTGAGATATCATCCGAGGACAGCCGTCTTGTTGGCGCTTTGTTCCATGTGGTCAACGACCTTGAAAGAATCGGCGACCATGCCGAGAATATCGCGGAATTCGCACAGTTGCGTATTGAGAAAAATCAAGTATTCCGAGGAGGCCGCCGGCGAGCTTGAGAATATAAGCGGTAAGGTTTTTTACCTGCTGGAAAATCCCTCTCAATATTCAGTGGCAACAATATGGATGAGGCAATGGATGTGATTCCTCCCCTTGAGCAGGAAATAGACGACATGGAGGACAGGCTTCGAAATCTTCACATAAAAAGGCTTAAGAAACAACAATGCGCCGCACAGGCAGGGACTGTTTTTATCGCCTTGCTAAGCAATCTTGAGCGTGTAGCCGATCATTCCACAAACATAGCGTTTTCAATTCTGGAGGACGGCTGATTTACTTTTGCCGGATTTATAATTTTTTTAAAAATTTGTTTGCTGACACATTTATGACAGATTGCCCGTATATCATACACTCACAACACGAAAGGAGTGATTGAAATGAAAAAGAAACTTATCATAATCACAGTGATAGCAATCATAGCCGTAATGGCTACAGCAGGAGCTGCACTCGCAGCCAACGGAGCCGCAGGCACAGGCGGACAGAGATTCGCATCGCTTGTCGGCGAATACGAAACAGAGGCGGAATTCCATGAAGCGGTCCTGGCGCAGAAACTTGCAATCATCGATGCAAAACTCGCCGACGGAACAATAACCGAAGAGGAAGCCGCTGCAATCACGGAGCACCTCACGGCATGTGACGGAACCTGCGACACCGACGGCGTGAACCCCAATCGTCCTGAAGAGGGATGGGGAATCTTTGGAAATGGCGGGGCAGGCGGCCTTGGCAACGGCTCGAAGGGCGGCGGAGCATGGGTTGACGGAGAAAAACCGGCTGACTGCGACGGCGACGGAGTCCGTGTTCTTGATGGAACCGGTTCGGGAAGCATGAACGGAAACGGCCATAGGGGCGGAAGAAACTAACACAATAAAATTTCGGGCGGAAACTTCAAGGGTTTCCGCCCGATTTCCATGTTTGGCCATGTGCTATAATTGCATTATCAGGCTGGAGGTGCAAGGATGAGCGGAATAAGGATTCTTCTTGCCGAGGATGACAAAAATCTACGGGAACTGGTTGCCAAATATCTTGAAAAAGAGGGGTATTTGGTTTTTTCTGCATCAGACGGGGAAAAAGCAATGGATATCCTGTATGAGTCCTCCGTTGACCTTGCCATTCTTGATGTAATGATGCCAGGAGCCGATGGCTGGGAAGTTCTGACAGAGATAAGAAGGGACAGCGAGATCCCTGTCATAATGCTGACGGCAAAACGGGAGGAAAAGGACCGTCTCCAGGGTTTCGACCTTGGGACGGATGACTATATAACCAAACCGTTCAGCCCAAGGGAACTCATCATGCGGGTGAGGGCATTGCTTAAAAGAAGCGGCAAGCTTTCCCAAAAATCAATCATTGAACTACCCGGGATAAGGATTGATTCTTCCTCAAGATCTGTAACGATAGGGACAGAATCCGTATCCCTGTCCTCAAGGGAATTCGACCTGCTGGAGTATTTTATCGACAACCGGGGTATTGCGCTTACAAGGATACAGCTGCTGGACCGAATATGGGGCTATGAATATGAGGGTGAAACCCGGGTTCTTGATACTACGATAAAAAGGCTCCGCCAAAAGCTGGGAATCTGCGGAAATTGTATAAAGACCCTTCGGGGAACCGGATATATATTTGAGGTCCATGAATGAAGAAAACCCTTTTCAGGCAGCTTATTGCATATATGCTTATTTTCGGCATTGCCCTGGGTGTCTTGTCCTATCTGGTCATTGAATTTTATTTCGATGATTATTACTATGCCAGGCAGGAACGGTCCCTTATAAACAGCGCCGATTATCTCATACGGACATATGATTTGGGCGGACTGGCGGCTCTTTTGGATATCCTTGACGAGTACAGCGCCGAAAAGGGTCTTTCCGTTCATTTTCTTGACGCCGGGACACAAACCGTATACGGCTCTTTTCTTCAGGGAGCGGGAAGACAAAACATCTCGGCATTGTTTAACGCAAGCAACATAGGCAAAATATTTATTTCATCCACTACAGGGCAAGGCTCTCCGAACAACTGGATTTCCTACCTTGCAGCGGCGGACGACGGGGGCTTGCTCTTAACGAGGATTTCCTATTCCAGCATGGACGCGGTTGTGTCAATCGTCCGAACCTTCTTTTTGCTTTTTGGCATATCACTGGCTGTTCTGTTCATCCTGTTCGCCTTTTTCTTTTCCCGGAGCATGTCCCGGCCTTTGAAAGAGCTGAATTCCATCGCCGCACAGATGGGCCATCTGGATTTCTCATTGAAATATACCGGAAACCGTGAAGATGAAATAGGCGAGCTTGGGACTACGCTCAATATGCTTACGGCAAAGCTTGAGAATACGATTAACCAGCTAAAAAGCGAGCTCACAAAGGAAAAGAGCCTCGAAAAAATGAGAACACAGTTCACTGCCCAGGTGTCGCATGAGCTGCAGACGCCATTGTCGGTCATCAAGGGATATTCCGAGGCTTTGATTGACAACCTTTATTCAAAGGGCGAAACAGCGGCGGTTTACGAAATACTGCTGAATGAAGCGCAAAAGATAAGCGACATGGTCGATGACCTCCTTGACCTGTCACAGATGGAATCCGGTGTATTCATAGCCCGCAAGGAGTCTTTTTCCATATATTCCCTTATGAAAAAAATATTTGACAGATACAGTTTGCTGAGCAGGGAGGAAAACTTTACCATTGAATTCAAAAGCGACTATCCCGAGGGGAAAATGTTTTTTGGAGACCCGTTGAGAATTGAGCAGGCGGTCCGAAACATTCTTTCCAACGCAATCAAGCACACAAAATCCGGCGGCCGGATAATGATGGAGCTTGTCCTGAAAGATGGAACAACAAGTATAACCGTATCAAACCAGGGCGAGAAGATTGCGGATGATGACATGAATCATATTTTCGACAGTTATTATCAGGGAAAGAACCACCGGGGAGGAACGGGTCTTGGTCTATCCATTACCAGGCACATTATAAACCTGCACGGAGGAACTGTCAGTGCAAGCAATACAAATGACGGGGTGGAGCTTGAAATTTCGCTCCCATGACCGCACGAAACCTGACACAGGTAATCTTTTTGAGTTTGACACACAAATGACAGGTTTCAAAAATATACTGTCCGTAATTCTTTTTAGGAAAGCGAGAGCCCTCATATGAGAAACAAAAGCAGATGGTACCGTTATTCGATGCAGATATTCTTTTTCGTATTCATCGGCATGATTGCAATAAACCATATTTTCGCGGAATCAGGGACAATTCTTTTTTCCTTCATTCCAAATGTTTCGCTGCATGCCGTCTGTCCGTTCGGCGGCATAGAGAGCATCATCAGCCTGGTAACCGCAGGAACCCTGGTTCCAAAGCTCCAGGCTTCGACTCTTGTTGTTTCAGCCCTGGTCCTGGTGCTTACACTTGTCTTTGGCGCTGTCTTTTGTTCATTCATCTGTCCGCTTGGCACCATCCAGGAATGGTTCGGTAAAATCGGAAGGAAAATTTTCAAAAAGAGATACAACAGGTTCATACCGGCCCGTCTTCATAATGTACTGCGGCATTTCAGGTATGTATCGCTGGCCGCCACGATATTGCTGACTTACAATGCGGCAAAACTTGTATTCCTTGAAGTCGATCCATATTATGCGATGTACCATTTCTTCACGGATGAAGCCACGATAGGCGGACTCATTGTTCTCGGAGCAACCCTTGTCGGTTCCTTGTTCGTTGAACGTCCGTGGTGCAAATATGCATGCCCCTATGGTGCGGCGCTTGGGCTTCTGGGCAAAATCAGCATATTCAAGATAAAGAGGAAGGCGGCGGCCTGCAACAGCTGCACTCTTTGCGACCGGCAGTGTCCGATGAACATTGAGATATCAGGCATGAAGACAATCGGGCACTCACATTGCATCCGGTGCATGGATTGCATCGATGATACATCATGCCGCAGGAATGCGCTTGTCTATACCGCCCGAAAGATACAAGAAACCGTCCCGGCCGAAGATCAAACCCGGACAGCGACGCCCGCGGAAGGAGGAATGTCATGAAATTGCCAAGGATTATTATAGCAATATCAATTATTGTTGTCTTGTTCGGCGGCATTGCCGCAAGCAAAGCCCTCGGTGTGTGGGCGACCTCCGCAAGCAGGAATATTTCCGGCGGGCAGGGGAACCAAAATGAAGCTTCTTCCGGTGAGGAACACGATTCACTTGAGATTTCAGGAAGCACCACAATAGGGCAGGCCCTGGAAATGGGTGTTCCCGAGGAAGTGCTGATCCAATATTTCGGAGACATCGGCGACAGGAATGCCGTAATCAAGGATCTTTCGGCAAAATACGGTCTTTCATTTGGAAAAGTCAAGAGCGCCTTGAACATTTATATAGATTCCGAATAGTTGTCTCTTTTTTCACTAAAAGGCAACACTGCCCCTGATTGGGAAGTGTTGCTTTTTCATATGTGTTATGATATGTTTTGTTTTGCGGACAGGTCCGTAAATCAGTTTTATCCGCATGTGTGTGAAAGGAAATACCATGAACAAAGTTGAGTTGCTTGGAAGATGGACAAAAGAAAATTCCGAAGAACTTTATGGCATAAAGAACTGGGGAAGCGGATATTTTTCCATATCTGACAAGGGGGAGATTATCGTAACTCCTAATAACGGCAGGTCGGCTTCCGGTGTAAGCCTGATGGACATCATCTCAGGTGTTAAGGACCGTGGATTTGACATGCCTGTTCTTCTGCGGTTTGAAAATATACTCGATTCCCAGATATCCTTTCTTAACAATTCATTCAACAATGCCATTAAAACACTTGGATACAAAGGAACATACCGCGGCGTTTATCCCGTCAAGGTAAACCAGCAGCAACAGGTCCTGGAGGAAATGACAAAATTCGGGCAGCGTTACCACCACGGGCTTGAGGTTGGAAGCAAGGCTGAGCTTATTGCCGCCCTTTCCCTTATGACCGACAGGGAGGCCTGCCTGATATGCAATGGGTACAAAGACGAGGAGTTCATAGACCTGGGGCTTTATGCCGTCAAGATGGGCCTGAAGTGCTTTTTTGTAATAGAGATTCCCGGGGAGCTTGATACTATCTTGAACCGGGCGGAGATCCTTGGCGTCAAGCCCAATATCGGCGTCAGGATCAAGGTTGCATCAAAAGCGGGGGGATACTGGGCTGAATCAGGGGGAGACCGCAGTGTTTTCGGCCTCAATATGTCTCAGGTAATCGGAATTGTTGATACGCTTAAAGAAAAGGACATGCTCGGTTGCCTTAAGCTTCTTCATTATCACCTTGGGTCCCAGATACCAAACATACGCGATATCCGGTCCGCCGTGCTGGAAGCCGCAAGGGTTTATTCGGAACTTATCAAAGAAGGCGCCGCGATGGGGTATCTTGACCTGGGCGGAGGCCTGGCGGTCGATTATGATGGTTCCAGCACCAATTTTTCGAGCAGCCGCAATTATTCCGTGGAGGAATACTGCGCCGATGTGGTCGAAGCAGTCATGAACGTAATGGACGCCGACGGGCTTCCCCATCCTATAATAGTGACCGAATCCGGCCGCGCCCTTGTCGCCTATTATTCCGTTTTGCTCTTCAATGTTCTGGATGTTGCCCGGTTTGAGGTGTTTGATGTCCCGGATACGCTCCCGGACAATGCCCCGGAGGCAACCGCCAATCTCTTCGAGGTAAGCAAAAGCCTTGGAATAAAGAACATACAGGAATGCTACAATGACGCACTTTATTATCGCGACCAGATACGGGAGATGTTCAAGCATGGCAACATAAGCCTTCGCGAACGTTCGGTCTCGGAAAAAATATTCTGGAATATTATCAGCAGAATAGCAAGGGAAAAGAAAAAGATGAAGTTCGTTCCGCCGGAACTCGAAAACATCGAAAGCGCCATTGCCGATATTTATTATTGTAATTTTTCCGTTTTTCAATCAATTCCCGACAGCTGGGCGATTGACCAGCTGTTTCCCATTATGCCGGTTCACCGGCTTTTGGAAATTCCATCCAGAAACGCCGTGATAGCTGACATAACATGCGATTGCGACGGCAAGATTGACAACTTCATCGATCTCCATGATGTCAGCAAGACCCTTCCCCTTCATCTCCTTAATAACGACGAGGACTACTATATCGGGGTTTTCCTTGTCGGCGCCTATCAGGAAACGCTTGGGGACCTTCATAATCTTTTCGGTGATACGAATGTCGTAAGCATACGGATAAATGACGACGGCGGATTTGACTTTGTCCGGGAAATTTACGGCGACAGCGTCGCGGATGTTCTTTCATATGTGGAATACGACACCAAGGATATGAAAACCGGCTTCCGGACCATTGCCGAGGAAGCTGTGAAGGAGGGCCGTATTACAGCCTCCGAGCGGAGGGAAATAGTTTCATCGTTTGACAACGGCCTCCGCGGATATACATATTACGAACGATAAGTGCTAGAATAATATTGGACCCGGAAATTTTTAGGAGTTTTCTTATGATAAAAGACAACAAGCCTCATATTCACGAGGGCATATTCTCATCCTACGCCGACAGCAGAATCGTTGTCTTCGGCATACCCTATGACGGAACGGCGTCATACAGGCCCGGAACACGTTTCGGGCCGCAGTCGATTCGCCAGGAACTCGGCGGCATTGAAACATACAGCCCTTATCAGGACATGAACCTTGCCAATCACCGGATAAGCGACATGGGCGATATGCCCCTGCATTTCGGAAACATCGCGGCGGTTCTTGAAGAAATGAAAAGGGAAACAGCTGAATTTTTAAAAGACGGCAAGAAAACCGTTGTCCTCGGGGGAGAACACCTGATAAGCCTTCCCGTCATCGATGCTTATATAGAGGCTTACCCCGGTCTTTCTGTCGTTCATCTTGATGCGCATGCGGATCTGCGGGATGAGTATCTAGGCGAAAAGCTGTCGCATGCAACTGTAATGAGAAGGGTCTTTGAAAAGCTTGAGGGTGAAATGTGGCAGTTCGGCATAAGGTCCGGAGCCAAGGATGAATTTGCATTTGCCGATGCAAACACCCGCATGACTAAATTTGACCTGTCGGGAATTGATGCCGTAAGGGATACGGCGGGAGATTCTCCAATATATCTTTCGATTGACATCGATGTGCTCGACCCCTCGATTCTCCCCGGCACGGGAACACCCGAGGCAGGCGGGATAACTTTCAAGGAATTGATTTCCGGGCTTCTCACATTGAAAGGTTTGAATATAGTCGGCGCCGACATAGTGGAACTGTCTCCGCATTACGACCAGAGCGGCGTCTCAACTTCAGTGGCCTGCAAGGTTTTGCGGGAAGTGCTGCTGCTGTTGGCTTGAATTTTTGGAGGTGTATTAATTGAGTAAGGCTTTGATAATAGGAGCTGGCGGCGTTTCCAATGTGGTTGTTCACAAATGTTGCCAGAATCCGGATGTTTTTGAGGAAATCTGCATTGCCAGCCGTACAAAGGCAAAGTGCGACGCAATGAAAGAAAAACTGGACGACGGCAGGACGATCATACAAACCGCCCGCCTTGATGCGGACAATACGGACGAAGTCATTTCGCTTATCAAGTCGTTCAAACCCGATATCGTTATAAACGTAGCCCTCCCATATCAGGACCTTGCGATAATGGATGCCTGCCTTGCCACCGGGGTTCATTACCTTGACACTGCGAACTATGAGCCTCCCGATGTTCCGAGGTTTGAATACAAATGGCAGTGGGCATACCGCGAACGCTTTGAAAAGGCCGGGATAACGGCTTTGCTGGGAAGCGGTTTCGACCCCGGTGTCACAGGTGTTTTCTGCGCCTACGCCCAAAAACATTACTTTGATGAAATACATTCGGTGGATATCCTGGACGCCAACGCAGGGGACCACGGCTACCATTTTGCCACCAATTTCAATCCCGAGATCAATATACGAGAGATCACCGCCAACGGCAGGTACTGGGAAGACGGGAAATGGATGGAAACCCCGCCTCTTTCAATCAAAAGGGAATATGACTTTCCGCAAATCGGACCAAAGGACATCTATCTTTTGTATCATGAGGAACTGGAGTCCCTTGCCGCCAATATAAAGGGCTTGAAGCGAATTCGTTTCTGGATGACTTTCTCTGAGAAATATCTTACCCACCTGAGGGTTCTTGAAAATGTCGGAATGACGTCAATCGAACCGATATTATTCGAGGGCAAAAAAATCCAGCCCCTGCAATTTTTGAAGGCTGTTCTTCCCGATCCGGCCTCCCTGGGGCCCCGGACAAAGGGAAAGACCAACATAGGCTGCGTAATAAAGGGCATCAAGGACGGGCGGCCGAAGTCTTATTATGTGTACAATGTATGCGTTCATGAAAGCGCCTATGCCGAGGTCGGCTCCCAGGCTATATCCTACACCACAGGCGTCCCCGCGGTTATCGGGGCGATGATGATACTAAAGGGATTGTGGAACAAGCCCGGCGTATATAACGTCGAGGAATTCGACCCTGACCCTTTCATGGAGGAACTCAACCGGCAGGGTCTGCCCTGGCATGAGGATTTCAATCCCGTGCATCTGGATTAGGACGAATTATGAATTTTGATATAACTGAAATACATACTCCTTCATATATTGTCGATAAACGGCTGCTGGAAAATAACCTTGAGGTTCTGAACTATGTGCAGAAAGAAGCCGGGTGCAAAATCCTGGCCGCCTTGAAAGGTTTTTCCATGTACTCATTCTTTCCTCTGATCGGGGAATATCTTTTTGGTATTACATCAAGCTCTCTGAATGAAGCAAGGCTTGGTTTTGAGGAAATGGGAAAAGAAGTCCATATATATTCACCTGCTTTCATCGCCGCTGAGTTTGATGAACTACTTAAATATTGCGATCATTTTGTATTCAATTCCTTTTCACAATACCGTCAGTTCGGCAAAAGGGCAAAAAGCCTGGGCAAGGAATGCGGGATAAGGATCAATCCCGAGTATTCCGAGATAATGACCGACATGTATAATCCATGCTTTGCCTATTCCCGGCTGGGCGTCACGCTTGATAATTTTGAGGAAGACAGCCTTTTAGGAATAGACGGCCTTCATTTCCACACTATGTGCGAACAAAATTCAGACACGCTTGAAAGGACCATTGAGGTAATAGAGGATAAGTTCGGCCGTTTCCTTCACGGGATGAAGTGGTTGAACTTCGGGGGCGGCCACCATATAACCCGGAAAGATTATGACGTCGAAAGACTTATAAGGATAATCAGACGGATAAAATCCAAATATTCCGTCGAAGTCTATCTCGAGCCCGGGGAAGCAATTGCCCTGAACACGGGGTTTTTGGTTGCCAGCGTTGTTGACATAGTAAAAAACGGCATGGCAATAGCTATCCTCGACACATCCGCGGCATGTCATATGCCGGATGTAATAGAGATGCCATACCGCCCCGAAATCATCGGGGCAGGAAAACCCGGCGAATTCGCCTATACTTATCGGCTTGGAGGACTGACTTGCCTGGCGGGCGATGTGATTGGAGACTATTCATTTCCGGAGGCCCTGAAGCCGGGCGACAAGCTGGTATTTACAGACATGGCGCATTATACCATGGTGAAGAACAACACTTTCAACGGTGTTAACCTTCCTTCCATCGCAATCGCCGATGACGACGGTATAACTTTTATCAAGCGTTTCGGATATGAAGATTATAAAAGAAGGCTGTAATGTGCTGCTCTTCGTATTTATTCAAGCCGGTTGTCGATAAACCCGTCCTCGATGCCTCCCCCGGGCATGTCAGGATGGCATGTTGCTATATGGACAAGTCGGCAGTATATCATCTGTTTGTCGATTACATAGACCCCTCGCAACACACCTTGCATTCATGGAAGGCAAGGATTGATTATTATACATCCATTAATCTTATTGATTGGAAACCTGTCGGACCCGCCATTGACAAGGGTTCATATGATTATAACACCCGTCAGGGCGACCCTGATTGTTACGGTGCCGGAAGTCCTGATGTTCTTTGCACGGACAGCAACATCTATATTTTTTATTCCGGAAGAGGTTCACTTTCCCCGGAAGAAACCGCCGTCGGCCTGGCGTTGCCCGGGCAATACGGCTATGTCTCTTCAGATATTATGTATGCCTGCGCGAAAGCCGATGACAATGGCGCCCCGGCCGGGCCTTTCATGAAAAAGGGCCTTGCCGTGGCAAGAAAAAACAACTGGGAGACAATGAGAATTGATGATCCTTGTCTCCTTCCTGACAACGGCATGGTCCATCTTTATTACAAAGGTTTCAACGACAACGGGGACAGGAACAACATCAGGCTTGGATATGCCTGCTCGGAAATAAACAGACTGGATTTTAAAAAGACCAGGAATCCTGTTTTTAGCGTTCCCGGCGGGCTTGAGATGCCCATTGTTTTCAAACGAGGTGAAGTATTCAATATGTTTCTGCGCCATTTTGACAAGGGAACCGGCACTGCCTGGAAACATTACATATCAAGTGATGGCCTTGGATGGAAACTTATAAATCCCCGTCTGTTTGATTGTGCCGGTCCCAGTCCGGGGGAAGGGGCAACCGATATGATGATTGTTAGGAACTTTGACGGTTCATTTTCCAATATGATGCTTGCATGCGGGCTCGATGAAGGTTATCTTAAGCTGTGGCTTTACGATGCGGTTGAAATCGATGTCTGATCGATTTATTAAGTCCGCACATTGATTTTAAATGGTTCATTTGCAAAAGGTGTGTGCATTGATGAGAAAGGTGGATTTTTATGCAATACAGGACAATGCCGGGGTCTTCCGAGAAGCTGTCGGTTCTTGGATTCGGCTGCATGCGTCTGGCGTCCCGGGGAAACATGGGAATACTTAATTCCATTGACACTGAAAAGGCCTCGGAACAAATAAAATTTGCGATAGACAACGGTGTGAATTATCTTGACACCGCCTATCCATACCATCGGGGAAACTCCGAAAGTTTTTTGGGAGATTATGTGCTAAGGGACGGCTACCGGGAAAAAGTCAGCATCGCCACCAAGCTCCCCTGCTTTACAATCTCAAAAAAAGAAAAGATCGAGGAAATCTTCACCAGGCAGATGAAAAAACTCCGTGTTGACTGCATCGACTATTATCTGCTTCATTCCCTCAACGGTTCCACATGGGACAAGATGCTGTCGCTTGACATAAAGGAGTTCATGGACAGGATCAGGCGCGATGGAAGGGTTCGCAAAATCGGATTTTCGTTTCACGGAACATTGGATGCATTTAAAAGAATAGTGGATGAATATAACTGGGATTTTGTTCAGATTCAGTACAATATCATCGATGAAAATTTTCAGGCCGGTATCCGGGGACTTGAATATGCATCGGAACATGGGCTTGGCGTAATTATAATGGAACCCTTGAAAGGCGGTATTCTGGCGGGCAGGATACCTCCCGCCATACAGTCCATATACAATTCTTCTCCCAATGGATGGAGTCCGGCCGAGTGGGCCTTCAGATGGGTATATGACAACCCCGCGGTAACAATGGTTCTTTCGGGCATGAATGAGGACAGGCATATAAAGGAAAATCTAAGAATCGCATCGGAAGCGTTGCCCGGAAGCCTTTCACCCGCTGAAAAGGATATTGTGAACAAGGTGCGTGCAAAATATCTTGAATTGATGCAGGTAAGCTGCACCGGCTGCGGATATTGTCTGCCTTGCCCGGCCGGCATAAATATTCCCGGCGTCTTCCGGGACCTTAATAATTTCCATATGTTCGGTAAATTCGAGGCAAGGCTTTACCATATGGCATATTCGGGGATAATGACGGATGATTACAAGCCTCATTGGGCGAGTTCATGCATCGACTGCGGGAAATGCGAGGAAGCGTGCCCCCAGGGCATAGAGGTCAGGAATGAGCTCCTGAAGGTTCGCCGGGATCTGGAAGGTCCGATGGTTAAGGGTCTGGCGGCCGCAGGCAGGTTTTTCATCAATCCTCCCAAAAGGAAGTCCTGAGCAATTAATCTCTTTTTTTACACCCTGACTGTGATTTTTTCCCCTGCCCTGATTTTTACCGGAACTATTTCCGCCACCCTGTTCTGGTGAAGAAAAACCTCAGCCTCATCCTTGCTTTCCGCAAGTATTCTGATACAGGCATCAAACTTTGTCGGATTTTCTATTTCCAGCTCAGCACACCCTCCCCTTTCATCGGATATTTTCGCAATCATATTATCAAGTTCGATTAATTCGCCCGTGTCCTTGTTGAAGTATATTCCCGGCAGTTCATTGTAAGACAGCATGCAGGAAACCTCGCACCAGCACGAGCCGTTGAATACTTCCCCTATTCTGTTCCTGCCCTCCCAGTCGCTCATGTTTACCCGTTCGCACATGCACCCCGGCGGCAGCACTCCTCCCCCTTTTGAATCAATTGGGTTTTCTTCGGTTGAAAGATACTGGACCATGTTGCGCGACATCCATGCAATCGCTTCGATATGTCTCCTTTTGCCGGTGGCCCTGTAAAGCTTTAGAAGCGAATCGCCGGACAGGGTGCATATTCCCGGAGCCGAGTGCTTGTTCTGAACATTCGCAAACACGCTGCCGACAGCATTTATCTTCCGCTCCCCGAACGTCGATCCGCAAGGAAATTCAAACGGGTATGAAACAACCCACGACAGCGCCTGGTTTGCGGCGTCCCCGGCGGCTTCAAGCCATTTTTTGTTTTCAGTATTTTCATAAAGAACCATATAGGATTCCAAAAGGGCAAAGGCCGACTCGCTGTCCGGGCACTGCGCCGCTTCAGATGGTCCTCCGTTCGTAAATCCTTTCAGCGTAAAATTATTGTAATAGTACCATGCGATTTCTTCTGCCGCCTCAAGATACCCATCGTCATTGAAAGTTCTGTAAGCAAGGGACAGGACCGCCGGGACTATTCCCGATCCAGCGGTTCCCCCTAGAATTATTTCCTCCTTTTTTATGTCGATGAACTGTCCCATCCGGCCGTATCTGCGCCACAGCCTGACCAAGGCGTCGCAAAATGCCCTGAGGCCTGCATTATACTTTTCACCAACCTTGTCCATGCTGCCTTTTCTCAAGAGCATGACCTGTTTAAAAATGAAATACGCCATATCCGCGTTTTTTCTCAAAAGAACATAGTATTTGTTATCCAGGTTACCAAAATCATCCCCGTAAATGATTCCATTCGCCTCGATGCTGTAAAAATACCCGGTCTCCATCTGCATTTCATCAAATATATAATCAAGCGTCTCACGCGAACGGCGTTTTGAAATATCCTGGCCGTCAACCAGCATGCAGTAAGGGCTCATTCCTCCCCCGACCCATCCCGCCTGCCATGAATTGAACTTGCCGTCGCTTATCCCGACGCGGTAATATCTGCGCTCCTTTTCCCAGTTCAAAAGATTGTATTTGTCCTCGATTCTGCAAAAAGCCTCGGAAAGCGGCATTTCGTTGATTTTACGGGGACCTGTTTCCAAAAGGTCATTCCTGACATCAATGAATTTTTCGTACAGCTTCCCAATATCCTCGCATTCGAATGAATGGAGTATGAATTCCAGCCGGATCTCGCTGCCTTCTGGAAAATGTAAACCCTTGTCCGGTTCCCCGCCGTTCCTGTCGCACATCGCATATGCCTGTCTTCTCATCCCTGGGGCGGAAATGAAAAGGTCGCCGGTTTTCCCGACCGGATTCTCAATGAAGCTGATTCCCGTATAGCCCTCTTTTGTCTTGTTCTGCATCAGTATTATGAAGCCCTCTTTTTTCTTCGGATAAAATATGCAGGCCGCCGGCGTTGACAGATCATTTGTCAGCAAATTTATCTGCGAATCCACCATGTCTGTTTCAAGCCTCGGAACATCCGTGATGGTCGCTTGCATGTCAACCCCCCCGCCGTGTTCCTTTTGAATCGACGGAGGATACTTGATCCTCACTGACCTGAACCTGTTGCCATTGTAAACCGCCGCAGGCATCATCAGATAATTCTCCATTTCCCAATCGCAAAACCTAAAGACCACGGAAACACTCCCTCTGTTCAACTCTCCCCCGGTCAGCCTGAATAAGACAGAAATTCTCTTTCCACCTTTAATCGCTGCCTTTTCATCCGATATCACATTCCAGCTTGATTTCCCCGCGGCGATTTTCGTTACGCCTCCAACGGAACCCGGTCCGCCGATTGTTTCAATCCCTCTGTCATTTATGCAAAAAAAGATCTTCATACCCGCCAAACCAAATGCCTTCCTTTCTTATTCTTCATATCCCCGTTATTTCATTATATCCTCCGTTCACACGTAAAAAAAGCCATTATGTGTTTTTCATGTATTGCCATTGACCATGCCTCTTGTTTTGGATATATTATCAGCAGGAGGCCCTGACTTTGATTGCCGGCCGGAAATGGAATCAATTGTGTGGGAAGCATATGAATGTAACCATAATCAATGGAACGCCCGGAGACGGATGGGATGAATTTGAAAATCATCTTGACAAAGCCGCAGGCACCCTGTCCGCTGATCACCGGGTCGACTTTTTTACCTTGAGGGATATGAACATCAATTATTGCCGCGGTTGTTTTTCCTGCTGGGTCAAGACGCCGGGGTTGTGCGTGTTCAGGGATGATATGGACATTATTCTTGATAAATATGTCCGTTCGGATTTCCTTATATTCGCAGGCCCTTTGAAAACAGGTTTTCTGCCTGCCTTGACAAAGAAAGCCATGGACAGGATAATACCTGTCGCTCTTCCATACATCCGGCTTTTTGACGGCGAATGCCATCATCCTCGCAGATATGAAAATCAGCCCGTCCTGGGCTTGCTTCTTTTCGATGACAGTCCCGGCGCAGAGGCGGTTGACATTGCATTTTCCACAATCGACCGCCTTGCATTGAACCTGCATCCGGAACGTACTTTCAAGTTCATTGTGACAGCCGAAAAAATAGAGGAGGTGCTTATCCATGAAATTGGCGGTAATCAACGGCTCTCCAAGGGGTAGAGACAGCAATTCGTCCCGCATAGCGGGGTGGATCACAAGTTCGCTTGAAGGTTCCGTGGAAGTATGCCATGCCTATGTTTTTAACATAGCCAGATATGATGAGCTTATGGCAAAAATCGGCGGATGCGATTATTATCTTTTCATATTTCCGCTTTACACAGACTCAATGCCCGGGCTTTCCAAGGCCTTCATGGAAAAAATGGAGGAACACAAGCCTCTTTTTAGCGGAAAGAACATCGCCTTTATAATACATTCAGGATTTCCGGAATCATCGCAATCCCTAACGGTTGAAAGATATACCCGCTATTTTGCTTCCCTTCTGGGTATGAATTGCACCGGAACAATAAAAATGGGCGGCAGCGAGATAATCCGGTCGGCGCCGGATTCTTTCTTCAAGGATAAGGTTGCGGCATTTCAAAAAATCGCAAAAAACATAGAAAGGTCGGAACCGTTTGATGCCAAAGCGCTTGAAATTATCGGCAGCAGAAAAAGGCACGGTGCTTTTTTCAACTTTATTTTCAAACACATTGATATCGGCGGCATTTACTGGAATAGAATTCTCAGAAAGAACAAGGCATATAAATCGAGATTCGACAGACCTTACTTGAACGACTGACCAAATTGCCATTTCGTCTGCCTTTCCCGCCCCCTTGCCTGCCATGTGTAAAAATTGTAAACTGATGCAAAACCCGTCACCATGATGTATACGGAGGATAATATGAAGAATTTTAACGGTAAATACACAGGAAGCAACCTAAGCCATATCGCATTTCCTCTGGGGGGGCTTGGGGCCGGCATGATCTGCCTGCAGGGCAATGGAATGCCCGGCATCTTTTCCATACGCAATGAACCCGATGTTCATTTTGAGCCGAACGTTTTTTCCGCTGTATTCATACGGCAGGGCGCAAAAAGCGCAGCCAGGGTCCTTGAGGGCCAAATTCCTTACCATAAAATTTTCGGGGGAGGGGGGGACAGCCTTGAAGGAGCCGGCAATGGCCTGCATGGCAAAAACTATGGGCTTCCAAGATTCGAGGAAAACGATTTTCTCGCAAGGTTCCCCTTTGCCACGTGGAATTTATCCGATCAATCGATTCCCCTTGATGTCAGCCTCGTCGGCTGGAGTCCTTTCGTTCCGCCGGACCCCGACGACTCGTCCCTTCCAGTCGCAGCGCTTGAATATACTTTTACAAACTCCGGGAGCAGCTGCGTCGAGGCTGTTTACTATTTCAATTCATTCAACTTCATGGGAACCGACAGAAAGAAAAAGCTTCCCGTCGACAAAAATACAATGCGTGTTTTCAAAAGAAAAGATGGATTCATACTGAATCAGCAGCCTCTTGAAGACCGGCCTTATATGGAAGGTTCTTTCTATGCCTCCGTTTTTGATGAAAACGCTTATATAAATGCCGATTTGTATGACGGCGGCCATTATGACAAGCTGACGATGCTGTGGAATGATATCAGCAACGGAAGATATACGGAATCAGAACATTCCGGCAACCTGAGTCCGGGCGCTTCCATCTCGGTGCCTTTCACTCTGAATCCGGGTGAATCAAAAACAATTCCAGTGAAGCTTGCCTGGTATGTCCCAAATACAACGCTTCGCACCGGCTACGAGAGCGACGGAGGTTCCTGTGGCTGTTCCGGCGGAGACTGCACCAAGCCTACGCATAAGCCCTGGTATGCCGCCCGGTATGATGATGTTGAGAATGTAATGCAGTATTTTTCAAAGAACTATCAATTGCTGCGGGAAAAAACAGCTTTGTTTTCCGTGACTTTCTTTGACAGCACCCTGCCTGATGAAGTTCTTGAGGCCGTTTCAGCAAATCTTTCAATATTGAAGTCTCCGACAATCCTAAGACAGGCGGATGGGAGGCTCTGGTGCTGGGAGGGGTGCTGCGACAGCTCCGGCTGTTGTTCCGGAAGCTGTACGCATGTATGGAATTATGCCCAGGCGCTCTGCCATCTGTTTCCTTCGCTTGAGCGCTCCCTAAGGGAAACCGAGTTCAATGAGTGCCAGAATGAAGAAGGGCATCAGACGTTCCGCGCCTCTCTGCCAATAAGGGAGTCCGGCCATACTTTTTACGCGGCAGCCGACGGTCAGCTTGGCGGAATCATGAAACTGTACAGGGAGTGGAGGATAAGCGGCGACGGCAAATGGATTGAATCATACTGGGATAAGATGAAGACAAGCCTTGATTACTGCATACGTACATGGGATCCGAAAAGGCAGGGCGTTTTGTCCGAACCTCATCACAACACTTATGACATCGAGTTCTGGGGACCGGACGGTATGTGTTCGTCATTTTATCTAGGAGCCCTCAAAGCGGCGGTCATCATTGGAAATGAACTTGGACATGACGTTGCGCAATACCGGGAACTCTTTGAAAAGGGTCGGGATTATATTGAGGGCGAGCTCTTCAACGGGGAGTATTTTTATCAAAAGGTGGAGTGGAAAACCCTTGAGGCGAAGATCGACCTTTCAGCTGAATCCGGGATTTCGCGGCAAATCATTGAAAGGGAGGGCCCAAGGTATCAGTATGGAACCGGCTGTCTTTCAGACGGCATTGCCGGCGCATGGCTTGCAAAGGTATGCGGCCTTGGCGATATTCTTGACCCGGACAAAATCAAAAGCCATCTGAATTCAGTTTATAAATACAATCTGAGGCACTGCCTGACGAACCATGCAAATCCCCAGCGTCCGGGTTTCGCAATCGGCAACGAGGGCGGTTTACTTGTCTGCACCTGGCCGCATGGCAGCCGTCCGACGCTTCCGTTCATTTACTGCGATGAGGTTTTTACGGGCTTAGAATATCAGGTTGCCTCTCATCTTATTATGATGGGCGAGGTGGAAAAGGGCCTGGATATAGTCAGGACATGCCGCGGCAGGTATGACGGCACGAAAAGAAATCCATTCAACGAATATGAGTGCGGACATTGGTATGCCAGGGCATTGGCTTCGTATTCCCTGATTGAAGGCTTTGGCGGAGTACGATATGATGCCGTTGATAAAACCCTGTATATAAATGCTTCTAAAAATGATTTCAAGTCATTCCTATGCACTGCGACAGGCTATGCGACGGCAGGAATGCGTGAAGGAAAGCCTTTTTATGAAGTCCGGCAGGGCCGGATGGATGTTGAAAATATAATTTGCAGGTGAATTTAATCCGGATCATTTGCCTGATTCAATATTTTTTACTTTTTTGGAGCGGGTTTTTTCCTGAAAAGTTCCAGTATTCTGTCGCTCATCCATTCCTCAAGCTTGTCCGGCCAACGGATTGATACAAAAAGCAAAAATGCCGAAACACAGCCGATTATTACCCATCCCCATACGGGAACCGCGATTACTCCCGAGCCGACAAGGGCGCTGAAAACCAGGCCCCATGGACGTGTGACCAGCACCATTATGACGAATCCGGGAAACCTGATTGAGCTGAGGCCAGCCATTAGGCAAAGCACGTCATCAGGAAAGAATGGCATCAGGAACATCATGAACATCACCCAGAACTGCCTTGAGGACATCGACCCCATATACTTTTCAACCCTTTTTTCGCCTATCATTCTCACGACCAGCGGGCGGCCAAGATACTTGGCAAAAAAGAACAGAATAACCGACCCCGTCAGAACCGCAGCGATTGAAATAAGCATTGCCGGCCAGAATCCAAAGAATATCCCGCCGAAAAGAGTAGTGACACTCCCGGGAAGCGGTGCGAGTATGACCTGTGCCACCTGCAGAAAATAAAATGCCAGGGGAGCCCATGCCCCGAACCCGGAAACATATTCCTGAAGTTCCTCTACGGAATCGAACATTGAAAACCAGCCGTTCGCCTTTCCTACAAAGAACAATGCGGCTGCCGCGGCAATAATCGCCAGCAATGCCGCTCCCGACAATATTCGGCTTTTGTCCACCTCGAATTTTTTCAATGTTCCGCTCCTTCACTGTATCAATTGAATTCTACCACATGCATGTTCGCGCTTGGAATAAATATCTTCTTATACAGCCGCCGATGAATGCCAGTGGCTTGTAAATATCCGTATATATTTCAAATTACTATAGTGATTGACCGGACATTGAGGGAAAAAGTTGGCTCCAATCACCCGGACTGGGAATCACCTGTCACCATAACCCTTCATTTATAATATTCTCCACATCAAATATATTCGCCAATAAAAAAATATTGAAAAACCCTATTGACCACTACGGTCAGTTGTGTTAATCTCTTGTTGACCGGGTCGGTCATAATATATCGGGTGGTTATGCTATGGATGATGTCCTGAAAAATATGGATGCCGATAAGAAAGAGCGCATAATAAACAGCGCCCTTAAGGAATTCAGCGAACGCGGCTTTGCAAGGGCTTCCACAAACAACATCGTCAAGGATGCGGGGATTTCCAAAGGCCTCCTTTTTCACTATTTTGAAAATAAAAAGAATCTTTTGGAATATCTTGAAAATCACGTGACCGGTGTGATTGTATCAGCGATACAAAACGAGCTCGACTGGGGGGAGACCGATTTTTTCAACAGGCTCAAGGATGTTTCAATTATAAAGGGCAGGCTAACACTTCGCTATCCTTATATCTTTAAATTCTACACCGGAATATTGCATAACAAGACCCCTGACGAAATCATGGAGTACAGCAAGAGCTATTCCCCCGGCCTGATGGAAAAAATATACATACACAATATAGACTATTCGAAATTCAAGCCGGGCCTTGACATGCAGCGTGTAATGAAAATCATCAGCTGGGTAATTGAAAAATACGGCATGGAGCTTTTGGATAAACTGATGAAAGACGGCGGAGAAATTGACTATACGGCTATTGATGAAGACTTCAAAAAATACCTTGATATATTACGGGTTGCTTTTTACGGCAAGGATTGAACCGGGTCCGCAGGCGGCGGATCGAGAACAAAATACGGAAGGAGCAGGCAAATGATTAAGGTTAAGAATTTGTACCATTCCTACAGCCGGGATGAAAGGTATGCGGTCAAGGACGTAAGTTTCGAAATTGAAAAGGGAGAGATCTTTGGTTTTCTAGGGCCCTCGGGCGCAGGAAAATCAACAACACAAGGCATACTAAGCGGATTGCTTCGGCTTCAAAAGGGAGAGGTCACGGTTGCCGGTTACAATGTGAAGAAAATCTCAAACAAAATGTTCAATCAGATCGGAATGTCCTTTGAGCAGTCCAATGTTTACAATAAGCTGACTGCACGCGAGAACCTTGCCTTCTATCGAAAGCTGTTTGATGTTGAAACCAGGGATCCCGACGAGCTTCTTGAGTTAGTCGGACTTGCCGACAAGGCGAAGGTCAAGGCCGGGGAGTTTTCCAAGGGAATGAAGCACCGCCTTACATTCGCACGGTCAATGATCAATAATCCGTCAATATGGTTTCTTGACGAACCGACGACCGGCCTGGACCCTGCAATAGCCGCAACAATCAAGGACATAATCTGGGACCAGAAAAAGAGGGAAGTCACAACTTTTCTGACCACTCACAATATGTTCATAGCCGATGAGCTGTGCAACCGGGTTGCGTTCATAGTCGACGGTGAAGTCAGGCTGATTGATTCTCCAAGAAGCCTGAAGCTGCAATACGGGTCGAGATTCGTGGATATCGAATACATCGGCGGTAATGGCTTGGTAAAGGAATCCCTGTCAACCGTCGACGACAAGGACCGGGCAAGGATAAAACATATAATAGACAATAACGAAATCCAGACCATGCACACAAAGGAAGCTACGCTTGAAGAGATCTTCATTAAGGTAACCGGAAGGGGGCTGATCTGACATGAAGCTATGGTACAGTTTCCTCAAGGAGCTGCAGCTTTCATCCAAGGGTTTCTATTTCTATATAGAGATACTAATGGCCCTTATAATGCTGGTTGTCGTTCTCTTTGTAATTCCCGAGAATTTCGATAAGCGGAGTACGGAATATATTTATGTCGGTCTTCCGAAACCCGCCTCGGAGGCCATGCTCGGGAAGCTTCTTGATTCCGATACAGATGGAATCGTCGAATCTGTAACAATAAAGGTTAAGGATGAGGAACTTTCCACGGATTATTATGAATCGGACGAGAGCAAGGTATATCTTGCAAAAAGCGAAAGCGATTTGATTAAACTCGCAGACTCAAAGAAGCAGCCGGGAGTTGCCATAAGCCTCGATGAGGCAGGTTCCCTTCATTACAAATACTATCTTCAGGGCTATGAGTCACAGAAACTCAAGAACCTCTATATGGTTTCTGCCAGCAAGGACCTGGCTTCTCTTCAGGAAGGAATAAACGGTCAGGAAGTGCGTTCCATGTCCGGGGATTATGAGGTCCTCAGCGACAGAGCGAACACAATCCCTGCGCTACTCACGTTCAACGGAAGCTTCATGGGCATGTTCATCATTGCGGCCTATATTTTCCTCGACAAGAGCGCCGGAATCATCAAGGCTTACGCAGTGACCGCATCAACAGTATGGCAGTATCTGATGAGCAAGGTTCTTGTCATTACCCTCACAACAATCATTACCAGCTTGATTGTTGTAATACCGGCCCTAGGAGGAAAACCGGATTATCCCCTGCTGTTGCTTTTCCTTGTTACGACAGGCTTTTTCGCATCAGCCCTTGGATTGCTTGTTTCAAGTTTCTTCAAGAGTCTGAACCAATCATTCAATGCTATCTTTGTTCTTATAATTGCCATGATGCTGCCAAGCATAGCTTACTTCATACCCAGCTGGGAACCTTTTTGGATAAGGTTCATACCGTCCTACCCCATTTTGCAAGGATTCAGGGAGATCATCCTTGACAACGGCGACGCTTCATATGTTCTGTTTGCATCACTTGGGTTTTTCGTTGCGGGATCGTTGCTGTTCATTTGGTCGAATCACAGGCACAAGGGTTTGCTGACTGCTTGATTCAGGGAGAGGAGAAAATTATGTTAAAGAAAATCACAGCGGTTTTTCTTAGGGATCTAAAGGTCAATACCCGTGAAATGATTTCGATTTATATTCTCGTTGTCCCGGTATTGTTCGCAATTTTTATAAACTTGCTTACCCCGGGTATTAATGATACCACCGTCAGGCTGGCGATGATAGACGGCGACAACCCGGCACAAGTGGAATACCTTGAAAACTTTGCAAATGTATCGTTGTTCAAAAATGCGGCGGATGTCGAGGAACGGGTTGGAAGAAGGGACAATTTCATAGGTATACTTCCCGAGGGCGACGGATATTATATTTTCAAACAGGGAAACGAACCTGAATACTTGATTGATTTTACTAAGTTGCTCAAGACATTGTTTGAAACAGGGGCAAGCCTCGGGGATTCGGCCGCGGAAATAGTCGAATTCGGAAGGGAAACACCTCCGCTTAAAAAAATGCTGGTCAATATCAGCATACTTTTTTCGTCGGTGCTCGGCGGTATGATGATAACGCTGAACGTCGTCGAGGAAAAGGCTGATAATACAATAAGCGCCATGAATGTATCCCCCATCTCAAGGACTGGATTCATACTTGGAAAAAGCCTTATGGGCGTCACGATGCCTATTTACGGGTCACTTGCAATATTGCTCATAACCGGTTACGGCGGTGTGAATGTCGCACAGATGCTGCTGCTGATTCTTTCCGCCGCAATTCTAAGCATGATGATCGGTTTCATAGAGGGACTCAACAATGATGACATGATGACGGCGGCCGGCAGTTTCAAACTTGTGTTCATGCCCCTGGCCGGCGCTATCGCAGCAGCCGAGGCACTGTCCGAGAAGTGGCAGTGGGTCGCATGGTGGGTCCCGTACTATTGGGCCTATAAGGGAAATGACTCGGTTCTTTCGCAATCCTCGACGTGGGGTCAGATTCTTCTTTACACGGGGATAATCCTCGGTATGTGCGGGCTTGTTTATCTGATACTGGCGCCCAGGATAAGGGCGGGCCTTGAAAAAGGATAGTAAGAATTGGCTTCGTGCCTTTTCAATAACGAAAGGAGTGCATTTATGAACGGATGGGTTATTGGCGGAATACTCTGTATTCTGTACGCAGGAATAGTATCGTTCCTTGCCTACAAAAAATCACCCGGGCTGATTAAAATCGTTAAGATGAAGATGGGCAGGAAAATGACGGACAAAGGCGCCATTACAACATGCTATGTCATGTCGGGCATTGTCTTAATCGCCGGAATAATCTTTTTCATCATCTCCTGACGGGAAATCAGGCTGAATATCAAACAGTTGCCCAAGGCAACTGTTTGATATTTCTGGGCTTTCACTGTATGAACCTCGGATCCGTTGGTTTTTATCTTAAAACCAAGGGTATATACTTTGCTTGTGATATAATTGAATCAGCTTTTAACGGGAGGTTGGCATGAAAACCAGCAAGGCCGGTTGCTCCGTAGGATTCCTTGTCGCCGCTGCAATTTTTATAATAATCCTTTTTGCATTTAAAAATCTCATATGGTGGATGCTTGGCATACTGATTGTCTTCACCATATCCGCATCCATAATGCTTGTTGCATACAATTCCAAACAGAAGAAAATGAAAAAGCGCTTTGTAACGGAAGGTGTTACGGAAGGCGACATAGACAGGTTTATTTCAGAGAGCAATCTGCGGCTTCAGTCAATCCGGAGGAATTATTATAAACTCAGGGACGACGGCATGAGAAACGAACTCGACCTGATTTCAGACCGCTGCAAGCAGATTTCTAAAATAATCAAGGATGATCCCGCAGATTTCAAGGCAGGACGCCGTTTCATAAATCTGCTTCTGACCTCCCTGGAACGAATAACACAAAATTCGGTCCGTATATTTGAATCTTCCGGAACCGGGATTCCTGATTCCAACGCCATTGCAAACGCTTCCGAATCCCTTGCCTTGCTGAGGGTTTCGGCTGAAAATCAAATAAATAAATTCAATCAGAATAATATACTTGAGATTGATGTTGAGCTCGAGGTGCTGAAGAAGACCCTTGCGGCGCGCGGGCTGTTGGATGATAAAATAAATAATGCTGTGGACAAAGAGCAAGAAGGAGAACCAAAATGAATGATAAAAAGGAACTGCAGGTTTTGAAAAATGAAGTCGACCTGACCGCTTTCTCGCCCGAGGACATGAAAAGGGCAGAGGAAATAGCGGCTTTAGTCAACATCCATGATTCACAGGCCATCATAGAATACGGCGTAGGGGCGCAGTCCGACATCGCAGATTTTTCTGATACCGTACTCGAACAGGTCAGGAGCAAGGACAGCGGCTTCGCGGGAGAGGCCTTGAATAATCTTATGGTCAATGTCAAGGAGATTGACGTTGACAGCCTTACCGGGGCATCTTCCACCGGTTTATTCCGCAACTTGTCAAGAAGGGTCAAGAAATTCATGGGCCGGTACAACAAGCTCTCCGTTCAAATCGACTCCATTGTGGAAAAACTGGAAAGCACACGTGATTCCCTTTTCCGGGATGTGGAATTGCTGGATCAGCTTTACGGCAAGAATTACGATTATCTGAAGGAACTCGATATCTACATAGCCGCGGGCGATATGAAGATCCGTGAACTTAGGGATACCACGCTGCCGGCGTTGCGGGAAACCGCAGCCGCCGCCAACAACTCCGTCAAGGCCCAGGAACTCCGCGACATGGAATCCCTGGTCGACAGGTTCGAGAAGAGGGTCCACGACCTGAAGCTGTCCAGAATGGTCGCAATCCAGGCAATGCCTCAGATCAGGCTCGTGCAGAACAACGACCAGGTGCTTGTTGAAAGGATACAGTCCTCCATTCTCAACACGATTCCCCTTTGGAAGAGTCAGATTGTCATCGCCATAACGCTGTTTAGACAAAGGTCGGCTTTGAAAGTGCAAAAGGAAGTAACCGATACCACGAATGAGCTTCTTCTTAAAAATTCTGAAATGCTTAAAACCGGTACCATTGAAACATCAAAAGAAGCCGAAAGGGGCATTGTTGAAATCGAAACCCTGCGCCAGGTTAATTCGGATCTCATAGAAACCATAACGGAAAGCCTTAGGATTCAGCAGGAGGGCCGTGTTGCCAGGGCAAATGCCGAAAAGGAACTGAATGTTCTTGAGGGAGAATTAAAGCAAAAGCTTATGGAGGCAAAAAAGCAATAATTTCCTGTTTTGCATGGTTTTTTTGTAAAAGCCGCTGATTTTTACTGATTAACGCCGGACATTCGCATGATGCCCGGCGTTAAATATAGTTTTATATTCCTTGAATGCAATAATCTTACGCCTTCACCGTCTTAAGCATGAGACGTTAAAAAAGCGAAAGGACGGCCGGATTGAGCAATTTAATAGGAGATTTCATCTCGGAAAATTTCAATAAACTCAAAAGACACCTGCAGTACTCTTTTGAGGAGCTCAGTGAAGCTGAGGCCGAAGACATCATACAGCAAACCATACTGAAAATCCTGGGAAGCGGCAGAAGCAACAGCATAGAGTATCTTTCTTCATACTTCTACAAAGCCATTTCCAACGGTGCGACGGATTACTTTAGAAAAAACAAAAGGATTGTGCCGCTGGATAGCGTTGACACCGGGAATGTCAGGAATGCCGAGGACGATATCCTTAACCTTGAACTTGGAAGCCAAATAAGGTGCGCCCTTGAACAGCTGGATGAAAAATCAAGGCTTATCTTTATCGAAACCGAGATTAACGGCAGGAGCTACATGGAAATTTCACAAGAGACCGGCGAACCGGTTGGAACCTTGCTTTCAAGAAAAAGCCGTGCAGTCTCAAGACTCAGGAAATTATTGGTAAATTATGTTAAAGACGGAGGTATATCATGACAAACAGTTGCAGTAATTTTTTCAGCAAAAGAAAACCGCTGAAAATAGTGGGAATGGTTATTGGAGGCATCATTGTAGCCGCTCTGCTGGCTTTACTTCTCGGCTGGATTATTATGCTTCTTTGGAATTGGCTGATGCCGGCGTTGTTCGGACTCGGAACAATTACTTATTGGCAGGGATTCGGCATATTCTTTCTTTCCAAGCTGATCTTTGGCTTCTCCGGGGGGCATACCGAAAGCAGCCATAAGGAAAAAAAGAAGAGCGAGACAATTAGAGGTGAAGTCGGGAAGGGAATCAGGGAAGAGTTCAAAAAGGAATTCAGGAAAGCCTATGAAGAAGACCGCGCTTTCAATGATTCCTATGAAGGCAAATATGAAGAGTGGTGGGAAAGTGAAGGCAAGGCGAAGTTTGACGAATATATAAAGAAGGATGACGGGTGTGAAGAAACGGACAAAATTCATAAGGAATAATATGCCGCTCATGCAAATTTGCATTTTCAGCATATATTGACCGGAGGTTATCCCTCCGGTTTTTTTATTCAGTTCAATATAATTGTTGCTTCCGTCATGGGCTTTCTTAACAACTTGAAAACGGCTGGAAATCCGACGCTCCCTATTTAGGGCTTGCTGAATAGCTTGAAAAAGCCTTGTTATTCAGCTCTCCCTATTTATGCATTTTCAACCACTCGAGCGCTGAATTTGCATAAACCGCCGCTCCGGCGGGAAGAGTATTCTCGTCAAACAATACCCTCGGATGGTGCTGTGGGAAAACCTCTCCGTTTTTTTCAACTGAAGCCGCCATTATAATCATAAGCGAAGGCACTCTTTCGCTGAGGAAGGCAAAATCCTCGGATCCGCTCATTACCTGGGTTTTGCCAGTAGCCGCCGCCATATCCAGCACGGCCTGCGGACCAAGCATTTCAGCTGTGTATTTATATACGCTTTCAGTTAATTCCCTGTCATTGACAACGGATGGACAGGCGTTTGACAGCTCGACTTCAACCTCGCACCTGAATGTTGTTCCAATGCCTTTGGATATTTCGACAACCCTTTTTTTTATAAATTCCCTGATGTCATTGTCAAATGTTCTTATGGTGCCTCTTAGAAAGGCAGTGTCGGGTATAATGTTGCCCGTGGTTCCGCCATGAATTTCCCCGACCGTTACAACCGCTGTAGCCGCCGGATCTATTTCCCTTGAATTTATTTCCCCGAGTGCAATGTGAATATGAGCCGCAGTATTCACCGGGTCAATCGTTGTGTTCGGCATTGCCCCATGCCCGCCTTTTCCTTTTATATTGATTAAAAACCAATCTGATGCTGCGCTCACGGCACCGGCGCCGTAGAAAACAACCGTTCCGCTTGCTATGGGCAGTCCTGAAAACACATGGATCATCATGGCGGCATCGACTGTCGGTTTTTCCAGGATTCCCGCCTCAATCATCATTTTTGCACCCGCAAGGGTTTCCTCTGCCGGCTGGAACATGAGCTTTACGGTTCCTTCGATTTCATCTTCATGTGTTTTCAGGAGTCTTGCCGCCCCAAGCATCATCGCCGTATGGAGGTCATGCCCGCAAGCATGCATGTTTCCGGTCCCGGAGCTAAAATCAAGCCCGGTTTGCTCTTCTACCGGAAGCGCATCCATGTCCCCTCTTATAAGAAAAGTCTTTCCAGGTTTTTTACCTCCTGCGACCGCCAGTATGCCGGACTTGCAAATTTCAATGGGCTCATATCCCATGGCCTTCAGGCAAGAGGAAACGTATGCCGTCGTCGTTTCAAGGTTCGTATGTGTTTCCGCGTTTTTATGAATGTATCTTCTCCACTCAACAAGTTCCGGTTTGAAACCTTTTGCTTCTTCGAATAAATTTTTCATTATTGTACCCCTTATACCATATAAAGTTGTGCTTGCCCGCACTTCGCCTTTGTCCGTTCTCATTTATTCAACCTATTTGCGAACAATATGGCAACTGGCTTTTATATCACCACCGCCCTGCTCGTAACCGGGAGCGTATAATCAAGGATATTGATAGCAGATATGAGAAAAAAGCAAGCTCACCGGACTTTTATGTTTCTTTTGTCTTTCTTCACCGTTGCTTCTTGGAAAACAGGGCTCAGGATCGTAACAAAGGCATGGAAACACTTGGTTTATGACTGTTATAACCGCGGGTAGGTTTGGTGCCGGTTCAGGCGGAGCAAAGGAAAGCATGTCTGCGCTTATGATAATTGGGATAAGAATTGCATGCATGTTTACCATGCCGTTGATGTCGATACCGAAGAACCCCATGTTCTCCCCCTGCGTATTCAAATGTTTCCTTAATTCTATGGTCTTCTTCCATGTCTGTCAATAAAAGTAGTTTTACCTTTAGTTTTTCGAAAACATCCGATGGCTTGCCTCTTGCCGGCGACGGCTGTTTTATATATTCCCAAAATTATTGCCGCTATTTTGCAGGTTTTGAGTTTTTTATTTTTAAGCTTGATTCGATTAACGCGAATTTTTATCAAAAACACTTTATAATTAATATATATTATATAAAAAAGGATTGATAAAATGAAAAAAATTCGAAAATGGTTTTTATCGGGGCTTGCGGTTATTCTTCCCGTAGGTCTTACCGCGTTTATTCTTGTCTGGCTGTTCAACCTTCTTGACGGCATACTGAGGGATTTGATCGCCCTGATTTTCGGCAGGAATATCCCTGGTCTTGGGCTGCTGTTCCTGCTGACATTCATTTTGCTGGTAGGATTGTTCACCTCAAATTTCGTCGGGAGCAAGATAACCGGTTGGTTGGAGAGAATCATAGGCAGAATACCTCTGATCAAATCTGTATACAACCCTTTGAAAAAAATTATTTCAGGGTTGTCAAGCGATACTGCGGAAAGCTTCAAGAAAGTCGTTGTCGTTGAATTCCCGATGAAAGGCTCAAAAAGCATCGGATTCATAACAAACACCAACTTTTCAATAGGAGACACTGACAAGGTAAGTGTTTTCATCCCAACCACGCCAAATCCTACAAACGGGTTTTTAATAATGCTTGACAAGGCTGATGTGGAAATTCTCGATGTCACAGTAAACGAAGGACTTAATATGGTTGTCTCAATGGGCAGTTCGATGGAGGGAAATCTAAAAACACGATCGGCCTCGAGTCAAAATTGACTTTCCCAAAACACTTTATACTCTTGCATTCATTATTCCAAAAAGCGCCGGATAGATGGATAAGGCAAGTATCTGCAATCCCGTGGCAAGGTCAAGGAAGCCGTGTCCGATCATAAGCGGGGGAAGATTTCTCTTTTTAAAGTAAATAATACCAAGCACCAATAAAAGCGGCAGGAATGATAAAAATCTGAACAAAATGTGCTTCCAGTCAATCAAAAATGGAATGAAGCTGTGCTGTAGCGCATAAAAAAAGACAGGATATGCAACTGCAAGCACTTTTCTGCCTGTAGTTTTTTCAATCCCATTAAGAGAGTACCCGAAATATAGAGGAAATTCTGCAAAAATTATTGTAATTGGAAGCAATACTGCATTTATCGCCGCAATCCACGGAGGAATCGGATTTATCAGCCCCGTCGGCATATTTCCATATATTATATAACCTGCTGCAGCCATTCCCCCGATGCCAAGGATAAACATTAAAATGGTCATGGACGCTGTGTTCCCAACCTTTATTCTACCTTTTTCAAATCCAATTATATCTTTGTATGTCTTTCCTTCGGATCTGAATACAATGACAAGCACTCCTATTGTCAGGACATTGCATGCCGTACATATTAAAGACCACCATCGGGAGGATTCCAAAAGGGTTTGCCCGCTAATCGATGAAAAAAGTAATCCAGCAAAAATAAATAATACGCTTCTGAAAGCAGGCAATATGAATGGGTATGCTTTTTTCATTCCCTTCCCCTCTTCTTTCACTTGAATATACCAAAAAACCCCGGGATTTCCAGGGTTTTCGGTCAAATTGTGGCCAGACTGTCCGAAAACTATGTTATTTATCTAACGGATGTGGTATAATTGGTGCATACAATGCAGCG
>JAFGQE010000150.1 GCA_016935835.1 Clostridia bacterium
AAAAACAAAAAACTGCTTAAGTGGGTTTCCGAGGTCGAGGCGATGTGCAAACCCGACAGGGTAGTATGGTGCGACGGTTCGAAGGAAGAATATGCCAGGATGATGGACGAAATGGTCGCCGCGGGGAAGACGGTGAAGCTCAATGAGAAAAAGCGTCCCAACAGCTATGCCTTCAATTCACATCCTTCAGATGTGGCCCGAGTTGAAAGCCGTACATATATCGCTTCCGTCAAGGAGGAGGACGCCGGTCCCACAAACAACTGGATTGATCCCGTCGAATTGAAGAAAACCATGTCCGGGCTTTATGACGGATGCATGAAGGGGCGTACATTATATGTCATACCTTTCTCAATGGGACCGATTGGTTCGGATATCTCAAAGATAGGCATAGAAATCACGGATTCGCTTTATGTTGTAACAAACATGGTGATTATGACGCGCGTAGGCAACAAGGTGCTCGAAGTTCTTGGCGATGACGGGGAGTTCATACCGTGCCTTCACTCAATAGGCGCTCCTTTGAAGGAAGGCGAGGAAGACGTGGCATGGCCGTGCGCTCCGATGGAACAAAAATATATAGCCCACTTCCCGGATGAAAACCTCATATGGTCCTACGGCTCGGGATATGGCGGCAACGCCCTGCTTGGCAAAAAATGCCTGGCACTTAGAATCGCTTCCAATATAGCAAGGCATGAAGGCTGGATGGCTGAGCATATGCTTATACTCCGGATGACCAATCCCGAAGGCAGGAAATTCCATATAGCCGCCGCCTTCCCGTCGGCATGCGGCAAAACCAACCTGGCGATGCTTCAATCAACGGTTCCAGGATGGAAGGTTGAAACGATCGGCGATGACATAGCCTGGATGAAACCGGAAGCCGACGGACGTCTTTATGCCATTAATCCTGAGGCAGGTTTCTTCGGGGTGGCTCCGGGGACTTCCGAGGAATCGAATCCGATGGCTCTTGCTTCGCTCAGTGCAAACAGCATATTCACCAATGTTGTCGTAACGCATGACAAGGATGTATGGTGGGAAGGCATGGGAGTCGAATGCGAAGGCGGAACGGACTGGAAGGGAAACCCTTTCAAACCCGGAATGAAGGATGCTGACGGCAAGCCGATTTTGGGCGCTCATCCAAACAGCCGCTTCACGGCGCCCGCATCGCAATGCCCCGTAATATGCCCTGACTGGGAGGACCCGGCTGGTGTCCCGATTGACATATTCATATTCGGCGGCCGCCGCACGAACACAATACCTCTGGTTCATGAGGCATTTGACTGGGATCATGGCGTTTATCTTGGTGCGACAGCGGCTTCAGAAGCTACGGCGGCGGCCCTGGACGTCGGCTCATCAATTAGATTCGATCCGTTTGCGATGACTCCGTTCATCGGTTACCATGCCGGGGACTATATCGCACACTGGTTTGAAATGGGCGATTTGCTGGGTGACAAGGCACCGAGATGCTTCTACGTCAACTGGTTCCGAAAGGATGAAAACGGAAAGTGGCTGTGGCCCGGGTTCGGCGACAACTCAAGGGTTTTGAAATGGATGTGTGAGCGCGTCGAGGGCAAGGTGGGAGCGCGTGAAACGGCTATCGGCCTTATGCCAAAAGAGGGCGATTTAACGCTTGATGGCCTGGATATTCCCGAAAAAGACTGGCAGGAACTGATGAAGGTTGACAAGGAGCTGTTTAGGAAGACAGTAAATGATGCGGAAGCCTATCTTGCCAAACTGGGCGACAAGCTTCCCGCAAGGCTTACAAAACAACTTGAAGCGCTGAAATCACGTCTGAAATAATAAGGACGTCACTGGACAAGGGAAGGCCAGGCGTGCATTCTTTCAATGCTGCCGTTGGCCGAAACAGCCCAGGATAATGTAATTTATGAAGCAACCCGCCCAAGGCGGGTTGCTTTTGCATGTGTTTTCCAATCTTGAAATTTTATCAACCCCGTCAGCATTTATACCAATCCTACGAAAGCCGGCATCAACAATAAATTTAAGGCATCCCGAAACTGACGGTCATTCAGGGAACATTCAAAGCCGATAATGCGTTTAATTATAGTAAGTAATACGAATGACAATAATAACAAGGAGAATCGGAATGAAAAGTAAAAGCAAAGCAGTTATAGCTATAATATGTGCGACAGTGGCAATTGGAATGCTAGCCGGATGCAAAAATGACAAAATGGCGGGGCAGGACGCGCCAACTCCTACGCCCGGGGCATCAGCGGGTCCGTCCACTGAGCCGCCGCAGGGAATAACTGTCAACAAGATAGAATTCAAGGAAGTTGAACCCGGCGATTTGACCGAAGGACAAATAAGGCAGATAAATGATTTTGCCCTTGTCGGAGGCTATTATCATTGGGTGGATTCAAATGGCGTTTACAGGGTTTTCATCAGTGCGGGTGAAAAACCGACCGGCGGCCATGGAATCAAAGTGATATCGGTGGAAGACAACGAAGGAATGACCAACATTATCGTCGAGGAAACCTCCCCTGGAGAGGATGATATCGTTACGCAGGCAATTACATATCCATATGTCGTCGTTGAGATGAAGGGCATTACGGACAGATTCTCAATCACAGGCCTGGACGGCAGGGAGTTTGAACTGATTGATGAAAATGATATTGAGCTGCATATCGTGGAGTGCATATACGAGGGACAGATTGACAATAACAGCATCGAGGTCGTCGCGGACGGTTCATACCTGGTTTTTAGAAACCCCGGAATGACCAATCTTGTATCAACGCTGAAGACCGGCGACCTGATCAGGGTTGTCTATACGATATCCGATGAAGACCAGCTGATGCTTGCCAGTATATTGCCGGCAACCGGCGGAATCTTGGAAATTCTTTCGGTGGAGGGAGAATTCCAGGGGCTTATAGACAACAACAGCATAGAAGTCAAAACCGGCGAAACATTCATGGTATTCAAATATACCGGGGCTGCCGGGCTTGTGGAAGGACTGAAGAAGGATGATACCGTCAAAATAAGCTATACGATATCGCCCGAAGACCAGCTCATGCTGATAACAATCGAACGCGTGGAATAATCCCCGTTTTATAAACAAACAATAAACCTTCTGGGCGACCATTTGTTCCGAAGGTTTTTATTTGCGCTGATAACGACATAAAAAATGTTTGCGGCTTTGCCTGCGTAAAAAACCGGATTAAGGAATTAACATAATGTTAACCAACGCTTAACACCGCCATAACCCCTGCCGGTCTGCTTCACTGTATAGTTTTATCGATAGAAAAAATAACAATTATGCAGGAGGTTATCAAACCCATGAAGAAATTACTAGTACTTGGATTAAGCTTATGCCTTGTATTTACGGCAGTTGCCTGCGGCAATGGATCCAATGGTGAGGCGGAAGCGACCCCAAAAGCATCAGAAGCTCCAAAACTTGAAGGAAATGTAATAATCGACGGTTCCGGAACGGTATACCCGCTGATGGCTGCAATCGCAGAGGAATATATGACCGGAGTGCAAAAGGATGTCAGCGTGCAGGTCAGCCGTGCGGGATCATCCGCGGGGTTCAAGAAGTTCATCGCAGGTGAAACCGATTTTTCGGATGCTTCGAGAAAAATCAAGGATTCGGAAATTACAGAACTGAAGGACAAGGGATATGAATTCGGCACCGATGTGCTTGAGTTCAAGATGGCTCTCGACGGTCTTACGATTGTAATCAATAAAAACAATACCTGGGCACAGGAAATGACCAGGGAGGAAATCATCAACATGTATATCTCGGGCACATATAATTCCGAGGATAAGGTAATGTGGTCCGACATAAGGCCTGAATGGCCCAACGAAGAAGTCAAGTTCTTCGGCCCCAATGAAAACCACGGTACATATGAGTTCTTCTGGGAAGTAATTCTTGGCAAGCAGGACTTGGTGAAAACGGCGACCCTTGAGCAGGAATATTCCACGCTCGTCGATCTTGTTTCCAAAGAAAAGAACGCAATCGCTTTCTTTGGCTTTGGATACTATGTAAGCAATACTGACAAGCTTACGGCGGTCAAGGTTGATTTCGGCAGCGGCCCGGTGGAGCCTACGCTTGCCACAATCGGTGAAACCCTGCCATACGCAGGATTCACACGGCCGGTCTTCACTTACCTGAATGTAAAGTATGCATTGGACAAGCCGCAGGTGCTGGACTATGCCAAATATGTAGTATCACCCGAAGGAGCCCTGAAGCTCGCCGGTGAAAAGGGATTCGCGCCGCTGCCGGCCTCGGAATATGCCGCATACGCAGCACAGCTTGAAAACCTTGATTGATTTATTGAAGTAAGAAACTCCCCCTGGCTTAAGATGAGGAGCACCGAGGCTTCTCATCTTAAAGCTGTATAAGGGGAAGGAAAGCATGGATTATCAGAAACGCTGCCGATAATGGGAAGGAGGCATGCATATGGATGGCAGGATCAATATAAGGGAACTCATAATGAAAAGCGCCGGCGGCGCCCTGCATAGAAGGGCTGACAGAATTGTGTCGGTTTTTCTGCTGCTCGCTGCATCAATATCGATAATAACATCCATCGGGATAGTATTGACGCTTGTAACGGATGCGGCGCATTTCTTTAGCGAGGTATCCCTGCGGGATTTCTTTGGGAAAAACCTGGCGCCCCTTGGGTCGAACCCTTCGTTCGGCGTCCTTCCTTTGATTGTCGGCACACTTGCGTCATCCTTGCTGGCAATGATTGTGGCCGTGCCGGTCGGGCTCACCGCTGCTATATATATGAGCGAATTCGCACCCGCAGGCCTTCGAAACACGCTTAAACCAATGATGGAAGTGCTGGCGGGGATACCCACAATCGTATATGGGTTTTTCGCATATTCTTTTGTAACGCCGATGCTGATGAAGATGCTGCCCGGGCTTGAGGCCAAGAATGTATTGAGCGCAGGACTTGTAATGGGAGTGATGATAATACCGATGGTGGCATCATTGTCAGAGGATGCAATGAATGCGGTGCCGACCGCCCTGAGGGAAGGCGCGCTCGCCCTTGGCTCCACTAAACTGGAGGTTACGCTGAAGGTGGTTGTGCCCGCTGCAATATCGGGTATAATAGCATCCTTTATACTCGGGATTTCCCGTGCCGTCGGAGAGACGATGATTGTGGTCATTGCCAGCGGGAGCTCGAAGAAACTGACTTTTGACATAATGCAATCAATGCAGACGATGACATCATATATAGTGGAGTTCACAGGGGGCGACGCAGGAAGCGGCACAACCGGATACTACAGCCTCTATGCGGTCGGGCTCCTCCTGTTCATCTTTACCCTCATTATGAATCTTATCGCACAGTACATATCGAAAAAATACAGGGAGGCATATTGAATCATGGCAAACGGATCCGGCTCTGGCAAATATGAGAAACTTGCAATCGAAGCCCCGTCTTTCCAAAAGAGAACCAAAAGAAGGATTCTGCTGGACAAGGTTGCGGGCAAGTTGTTCTCGCTGTCAATTTTCTTTGCGCTGGCAGTATTGTGCATCCTGTTGTATCAGATAGTTTCCAAGAGCATAGGGTGGCTTGATTTCAAATTTCTTACAGGCAACCTTTCGATGGATCCTTACAAAGCGGGGATAAGGGGAGTCATAATAGGATCCGTACTGCTCATGGTGGTAGTAATACCCGTGACGCTGCTCCTAGGGGTTTCAACGGCAATCTATCTCGAGGAGTATGCCGGTAAAAGCAGGCTCCGGTCAATCATAAACACCAACATCTCAAATCTGGCAAGCGTTCCGTCGGTAATATTCGGTTTGCTTGGACTTACGGTGTTCGGAAGGCTGTTCAATCTCGGGTCCAGCATACTGGCGGGCGGTCTGACGTTGTCTCTCCTTGTGCTGCCGATTGTGGTTGTGGCCAGCCAGGAGGCGATCAGGGCGGTGCCGGGTTTCCTCAGGGATGCGTCATATGCGATAGGTGCAACAAAATGGACAACGGTTAAAAAAGTCGTCCTGCCTGCGTCGCTGCCTGGAATACTTACAGGCTCGATACTGGCGATGTCAAGGGCGATAGGTGAAACCGCGCCACTGGTAGTCCTCGGGATACCAACCCTGATCCTCAGGATACCCAATGGCCTTTTGGATGATTTCACAGCCCTGCCCATACAAATTTATTACTGGACGCTGGATACGGTGCTGACCGCGGAATACGCCAACCTTGCCGCGGCCACCATAGTGGTTTTGCTGGTGCTGCTGTTCCTGATGAACTCGGCTGCGATAATCATAAGAAACAAGTTTCAGAAAAGATATTAATTCGGAGGTAAGTGGAATTGACTTCAAAGGCTAATGACGAAAGAAAAAGCGATATTGTTTACGATGTTGACAACCTGAACCTTTGGTATGGCAACGACCAGGCGCTCAGGGATGTCACGCTCGATATAAAGCGGAACGAAGTAACTGCGATCATAGGGCCTTCCGGCTGCGGAAAGTCGACTTTTATAAAGACACTCAACAGAATGGTTGAACTTATACCCATTGTCAGGACTTCGGGCGAAATTTATTATCACGGGAACAACATATTTGAAAAGACCACCAGGGTGGAGGACCTAAGGACAAAGGTCGGCATGGTTTTTCAAAAACCCAATCCATTTCCCAAATCAGTGTTTGAAAATGTGGTTTACGGTCCTAGGATACATGGAATTAAAAGCAGGAAGGTGCTTGAGGAAATAGCGGAAATAAGCCTGAAAAGGGCCGCCCTGTGGGACGAGGTGAAGGACCGCCTCCATGACAATGCATACGGCTTGTCCGGCGGCCAGCAGCAGCGGCTTTGCATAGCCCGGGTTCTGGCGGTTGAACCCGAGGTGGTCCTGATGGATGAGCCTACCTCAGCGCTCGACCCCATATCCACATTGAAGATAGAGGACCTCATACATGAGCTGAAACAAACCTACACGATAATAATAGTAACCCACAACATGCAACAGGCGGGGCGCATATCCGAGAAGACGGCGTTTTTCCTCAATGGTGAAGTTATCGAATACGACAGGACCGAAATGATATTCAGTACGCCAAAAGACAAAAGGACAGAGGATTATATAACGGGACGATTCGGATGAATTGACATACAATGCAAATTGTACCGGTGCGGGATTTCTAATAAAATGCTTTCTGATAAGCTTGAAGCGATACTTATTATCCGGCATATCTTTCTTTTTGACATTATTACAGGTGGAATCATATAATGATAACTGTAGTATTTGTGCAAAATGCCAAGCGGTAAATCCTAAGGTACGGAATATTTTACCGGCAGCCGCATATCCATTAATACCAATGGCTGCATTGAATTGGTCTGAAAGAGGTGTTTGAATGAGATTAACAAAAAAGGTATTCACAGACCTGGCAATATATATGGTTGCACTTGGAGTTGCCATAGGCCTGTTGTTTCCATTTTTTTCTTTGTTGCTTGGTGTTCCTCGTGATGTAATCTTCAAACCATTGTTCTTTATTTCATGTATATTGGCAGGCATCCTGCTGGGAACCATCAATATTATCCTTGCTAGGAAAACAGTTGGCAGCCGGATAAGCAGTCTGTCCCACAAGATGAAATATGTCAGCAGGATACTTGTTGACAGGAATCAGGGAAATGAATCCGCCCTATGCGATTATGAGGATTGTCTGATAAAAGTAGATTCAGAGGACGAACTTGGTGAAAGTGCGGATTCATTCAATAAACTTATAGTAACATTGTCGGAAGTACTGGACACACAGACGGACATCCGGCAGTTTTCTCAGATGCTTTCTGCTCACCTTGACTTGGAGGAGCTGACCGAACAAGCATTGATACATCTGATAAAGATCACGGGTGCAGGGGGAGGCGCTATTCTTATTGAGAAGAGCGGAGAACTGCAGGTTAAGGCAGTAATGGCTATAAAGGATATAAACCTTCTTGAAAACAATTCCCGGGTATTGGGTGTTATGAAAACAATGGAGCGCCAGCTTATACAGTTTCCGCAGGACATATCGCTGGATTGCGTAATAGCGGGGTTTATGCCCAGGGAACTTTTACTTGAACCGATTATCTACAAGAACGTATTGCTTGGGGTCCTTATGCTCGCGGGCGGGGCTTCGTTCACACCGAAGGCATTGGAGGAATTGAGTTTGTGCAATCCAAATCTATCAATGGCATTGAACAATGCAATAACCCATAATCAGATGCAGCAGCTGGCTGCACTTGACCCGCTGACAGGACTGTATAACAGAAGATTCGGCAACAAGCGAATCCAGGAGGAATTCAGCCGGTCCATAAGGGCAGGTACCCCGCTTACACTCCTGATGCTTGATATAGATCACTTTAAAAATGTAAATGACACATACGGACATATGGTGGGGGACAGAATTCTGGTGACTATTTCAAAAACAGTGCTTGGAGCCATAAGAGAAGGGGATGTCCTTGTAAGATATGGCGGCGAAGAGTTTCTTTGCGTATTGCCCGGAGCAAACCAGACTGATGCGGCGGCTGTTGCCGAGCGCATACGTATAATGATAAAGGATACGGTAGTGCGTCATGCGGAACAGGAAATAAGCGTAACCGTAAGCATCGGTGCCGCGACATATCCTCATAAGGATGTCTTGGATATTCATCAGCTTATCAAAATTACGGATGAAGCAATGTATGCCGCCAAGGAAACCGGCCGCGACAGGGTGGTATCCGTATAGATTTATCCCGTCAGGGCAGTCCCTTGGAGTCAGTAATGCACCAACTGCATAACATGTCAATATTATGCCATTGACTTAAGTAAAAGGAGAATCATCCGCAAAATGAACAAAAGAAATCTGCCTGTCCTGGCTGGGATTGCGGTTGCCGTCATCTTTGGATTTTCCTTCACGGTTACAAAAAGCGCACTTGCTTCACTGGGGCTTTTCCACATGCTGGGACTGCGCTTTATGTTTGCGGCGCTGCTTTTGTGGTTGCTCCGCATCCTGGGCCTTATAAAGATAAGATACTCGGGCAAGAGGCTTCGGACACTGCTTTTTCTGGCGTTGTTCCAGCCTGTCCTGTATTTTATATTCGAAACAACGGGCATCGGGCTGACCACTGCTTCAGAAAGCGGAATGATGATAGCCTTGATTCCGGTTGTCGCAGCGATTCTGGGGGCTGTATTTCTAAAGGAAAGACCTGGCCTGGCGCAGTGGATTTTCATCATTATATCCGTAGGAGGAGTATTTTTCATAGCACTCATGAGAAAGACAGAGACGCAGGGAAGCATAGCCGGGGTAGTGCTGTTGCTGATTGCCGTTATTGCCTCCGGGGCATATAACATTTTATCAAGAAAACTGTCGGTCAGGTTCTCCCCGATAGAAATTACCTTCATGATGATGAACACAGGATTCATTGTTTTCAATGGAATAGCCATTACGGGGCATATCGCAAGAGGAGGGCTTGGCGAATATTTTCTGCCGTTGAAAAACCCGGGAACCCTTTTCTCAATGGCATATCTTGGATTTCTCTCGTCGGTTGCGGCATTTTTCATGGTTAATTATATGCTGTCAAGACTTGAGGCGACGAAAGTCGCGGTCTTTGGAAACCTTGTAACCGTTGTATCGATAGCGGCGGGCATACTTGTCCTGGGCGAGACACTGCACTGGTTCCATGCCATCGGCGCGGCACTGATTCTCATTGGTGTCTGGGGAACGAATTATTACGGGGCGGCCGCAAGAAGAAACGGAAGGGCCGTCATGGAGGAACACATGAGGAAAACGGAACGATATTAATCTGAATCCGTGCAATGAACAGCCGGCTCGTATATAATATTATGAATCAATGGAAAGGATATGTTGAAATGGAAAATATAACGGCAACAATTGAAATGGAGAACGGCGGGATAATCAAGCTGGAGCTATATCCGGATACAGCCCCCGGTACAGTCGAAAATTTTGTGTCCCTTGCGAAAAAGAATTTTTATGACGGGCTGATATTCCACAGGGTTATACCGGGGTTTATGGTGCAGGGGGGGTGCCCTCTTGGCAATGGCACAGGAGGCCCGGTCCATAACATAAAGGGCGAGTTCAAAAGCAATGGGGTCGAGAACAATCTCAGGCATGAGAGAGGCGTAATATCAATGGCACGTTCGGGCCACCCTGATTCGGCCGGCTCGCAGTTTTTCATAATGGTCGCAGGCTCTCCCCATCTTGACGGACAATACGCGGCATTCGGGAAAGTCATGGATGGAATGGATGTCGTCGATAATATCGCAGGCGCTCGAAGGGATGCCAGGGACAAACCGTATGAGGACCAGATAATAAGGAAGGTTACTGCCGGAGATTAATCGGGACAGCTAATTTTTACAGTCTGGAGGCGATTAGAGTGACTTATGGGATTGAAGGTCGGCAAGGCGGCGCAATTGAAGCAGATTGCATGGAATTCAAGGCGGACGCATCGGGGTGGAGCTTTGTAAACAGTGATACCGGCATTGGGATCACAAATGCCCTGCCCGGTCTTTTTATAAATGAAAACTTTTACCCGGCGGAGTTTCCGTATGATTTTTCGGGCGATTTTCATAAACAGGTTTCCAAAGACTCCACATTTTTCAAGGGGATAGTGGAAAATGACAACTTTCAAGCCCGGTTTGATTTCAGCCGTATACGCGGCGGCCGTCTGTCGCTGAATGCATCCGTGGCCAACAATTCCGATGAATCGCTTGTTCTTGGGAAGGTCGAGTTCACAGCCGGAAACGGCTACGGAGGGAAAATTACATCTTCTTCGGATACGAAACAAATCAAGGTTCTGAATACAACCGGAACCTGTTGCAATGCGGCTTATCCGGTCATGCCGTGCGATATGGCCGGAAACAGCTGCGTAAGCAGGGTTTTTTCACTTGCCTATGACCAGGGCCTTGGTTTTGGCATAATGACAGGCTTCATGACGTTCGACCGCCTTAATTGTGAAATACATACAAGTGCCGGGGAAAGCGGACCGGTGGTTTCCGTTTTCTGCGACTTCAACGGATACCGGCTCCCGCCCGGGGAAACCATTGTGAGTGAAACCGTTGTTTTCGATGTAAACTACGGCTATGACAGGCTTTTGAATGCCTGGGCGGATTTGACGGCGGACCATTATAAACCCAAGTTTTCCGATAAACCCGCCATCGGTTGGGTAGGGGGCTGGAATTACCGGAATGCATTTATAGGAGAGGATTCATTCGAAAAGATAGTGAAGGACAATGTCGATGCCATTGAAAGTGAATTCAGGGGCTATGGCATAAGATATATCTGGGTAAGCATAGGGAACCTCGTCAATGACCTGCCGGGCAATTGGTTTTCAGAGAACAGGAAAAGATTCCCGTCAGGATTGAAATCCCTAGCCGATGACATTGCATCGCATGGGATGGCGCTTGGGTTTTGGATAGCACCGTTTTGGGTGCCGGACAAATACACGGACATGCATGAAAGATTCGGCGACTGCCTTTTGAAATACAGGGGGGAACCGGTTCATTTCAAAAATGCGTGGCGTATCGGGGAAACCGGAAACAGCGGACCTGAAGGAAGGGCAGGATTTTACAGTCTTGACGCCAGCCATCCGAAGGCGCAGGAATTCCTGAAGGAAGTCTTCAGGCATTACTCGGAAATGGGAATAAGGTACTTCATGCTTGATTTTTTAAATGCGGGTGAAGGACCGATGTCCTCCTCATTCATGTATGACGGGTATCATGACCAGTCAATGGTCAACGGCCCCCAGGTTTACCGGAAGGCGATGCGGATTATCAGGGAGACCTCCGGTCCCGGGACATATACAGTGGCTTCCACAGGCCCGACCCTGATAAACATAGGGCTTGTCGATGCTGTCCGCACCGGGCCGGACTTCGGGGAGGGACGCGAGCCCCTGCCCAAATATCCGTCCTTCTATCCCGCCGCCTGCAAGACCGATGCATGGGGGATGTTCCGCAAGGCGATCAACTATTATGCCTCAAGCTATCACATGGACAAGAAACTGTTCCATATCGACTCATTCAATGTCCTCAACATAGACCCGCCGGCATCCGTCAGCGAGATGCAGACCGTAGTCAGCCTGTTTGCAATGGCCGCGGGGCCTGTGATGCTGGGCGGCGACATCGTTGCGTTGGGGAAATACAGGATTGATGCAATCAAGAAATGCCTTCCCCAGGCTCAGAAGGGGGCGAAGCCGCTCGATTTGTTCGAACCTGCTTCACCCGAAGGACCGAGCCTGTTTTTGCAAAGGCACTTGGCCGGATGGGATGAATGGAGCGTTCTGTATGCCGTGAACACAGGTGCAAAAACAATGTCCGCGCACGTTGATTTTCACAGCCTGGGCGTGGATCCGGACGGGGAATCGGGGGCATACGATTTCTGGGACGAAAAATACCTGGGGACCATGAAAGGCGGAATCGACATATGCGTCCAGCCTTACGGCATCAGGGTGATCAGGCTCTTTCGGCATCGGAAGCATCCCTTCATCATATCCACCGATATGCATGTGTCGCAGGGGGCGGTGGAACTTCGGGATGTCAAATGGGATGAGGAAGAATATGTTTTGAGAGGAACGGCTGTCAGGAACGCGGGATTTGAAGGGGCGGTCGTCGTATCCCTGCCGAAGGGATGGCTCCCTGCGGAGTACAGGGGCATCAACGTCGCCAGGAGCGAGCTTCATGATGAATCATACATATGGAAGAAGATTGTTTTCGAAACCGATGAACAGGAGTTTGCAATCGGTTTCAGGCCGGAAGACCAAAGGGATGACAAGGAGCTGGAAGCCGGCCGGATGTAACTGATGATTCAAATCCCCGCAAGGACGCGGAGTGCGGGCGCATCAATGATATATCGAAATGAAAAAACCATGCGGGCATCTGAAATGTCCCCATGGTTTTTTTAATGGCAGCCGGTTCAAGGTCCGGCCGCCTGTATATCCAGGCTATTCAAGGATCATGCTTTCCCGCAGATGTTCCAGAACCTTTTCCTGGAGAGTGACCATCTTGAGATGAGGCAAGCCGTATACGGCCTTGAAATCCTCAAAACTTCCCGATGACGAGTATCCTTCGAAATATGCAGCGACTTCCTCGTCGGTCACCATTATTCCGGCATCCTCGGCGATTGCCTGCAGAATCAGATAAAGGCCGGCGGTATTGGTATTGTCGGCCATCGTAGACTCGATAAGCCCGTCGATGCCCGGCACGTTCATATAGCTTGTCAGAAACTCGTCCAGACCGACATTGTAGTAATTGGCGTAGTTTCTGTAAAACTGCAGCATTGTGAATTCCTGGTACTCGAGCAGTATGGGCGGCAGTTCGTCTATAACCGTATTGTCAAGCAAATACTCCTGCAGATAATATTCAATCGCGGTATCCCGGAGTGATGACCTGAGTCCTTCCTCCATTTCGGAAACAGTATTCCAGCCATACTGTTCAAGGAGAAATTCAAAAACGAACGCATCCGTCAATTCAGGAAGTTCCCTGCCGATTATGTAATTGACCGTTATCGCAAAGACGGCGTCCTTCCCGTTGAGCTCCTCATTGCCGTAATCGACCGGGAAAGTAACCTCTATGTCAAAGGACTCCCCGGGCATGTGCCCTATAAGCTGCTCAAGAAAGTCATCGATATAGCTTGTAACGCCGATTGTGACATCGGTTCCGAGGCCTCCTGTGTTCCCTCCCTCGAATTCCTTGCCGTCTATGCTGCCGATATAGTCGATGTTGACCGTGTCGCCATCCTGTACGGCCCTGTCCTTGATCCTGATATCCTCGGAATAATCAGCCAGGACTTTGTCTATTTCAGCCTGGACATCCTCATCGGGTATCACATGGGTTTCGGCCGGTATGGCGATGTCCTCGTACTCGCACAGGTCAAGGAGCCGGAGCGCCTTAATGTCCTTCCATATGCCGTTGTCGTCGATTCCATAGCTGTAGGAGAAATCCTCGTCGGTGCTTTCAAGAACCTTTTTCCCGGAACAGCCGCCCAGCAACATGGTGGAGGCGAGAATAACCATGGTCATTATAGATATGAATTTTAATTTTCTCATTTTTTGGAACCCCGTTAATTTATTATTATTTTCAGGCAGGTAAACCAATGAACATCAATGCCGGCAATAACTTTTTCCATTATACCCTGTATTTGAGGGGAAAATATGAAGATAATGTAAATTCTTGAAAAACAGTCCCTGGAACAAACGGCGGGCCGGAGCCCGGATTATAAAACATTGGCCCTGCCGGGGATTTCCATAACCCGTGTTATAATGATATTGTCAAAAAAACCAGAGGGGCGGGACCTGCAAGGCAAGAGGCCGGCGGCTTCCCGGGCCCTTTCGCAACTAAAAAACTTCGGAGGTGTTTCATGGTCGATAAGAAAAATTACAAAAAGGTCGGGATGGACGGGCGGGAGGTATGGAAGATAAAGAACAAGCATTATGAAGAGGAGCTTGCAAAACTTCAGTATGAGCTTGTCAAGCTTCAGGAATGGGTGAAAAAAGAAGGACTGAAAGTTGTTGTGATTTTCGAGGGAAGGGATGCCGCCGGAAAAGGGGGCGTAATCAAGAGAATAACAGCCCATCTGAATCCCAGGATATGCAGGATAGAAGCGCTTCCGGTTCCTACTGACAAAGAAAAAACACAGTGGTATTTCCAAAGGTATGCCGCAAAACTCCCGGCGGCAGGCGAGATGGTTCTGTTCGACCGGAGCTGGTACAACAGGGCCGGGGTTGAGAAAGTGATGGGGTTCTGCACCAATGATGAATACATCGAATTCCTTCGCTCATGCCCGGAATTTGAAAGGATGCTCGTGCGCTCGGGGATAATGCTTATCAAATACTATTTTTCCATATCCGATGAAGAACAGGAAAGAAGATTCATGGACAGGGCGAACGAACCCATGAAAAGATGGAAGCTGAGTCCCATGGACATCAAGTCCAGGGAAAAATGGGTCGAGTATTCCAAGGCCGCGGAAATAATGTTTGAAAAAACCGACATAGGCGAGGCTCCGTGGTTCTTGGTAAAGGCTGATATCAAGAAGCACGCAAGGCTGAACTGCATCCACCATCTTCTGCGGCAAATAAAATATGAGGATGCCATCGGGGAAAGGATCGAGCTTCCTGAAAGACCCGGCGGAACAGACTATGAGACGCCTTCCCATGAGGGGCTGGAAATGGTTCCGGAGGTGTACGGCGGGAACGGTTGAAATTTTCCGTTGATCATATTTTTACATTCATTTGTTTATTAAGCTTATTTTAAGTTTCCCGGAATATCATTATAGAAAAACAAGAGGGGAGCAATGCATATGTATATTTTGGGAAATGCGCTGAGGAATTTGATTCGCAACAAGGGAAGGAATATCCTTATGGCCGCAATCATATTTGCGATCATTGCCACGACAGTTGTTGCCTTGATAATAAACAACACCTCGGACGCGGTTATAGCAAGCTATAGCGAAAGATTCGCGTCGGAGGTTTCAATAACACCCGATATGCAGAAGCTCAGGGAAGAGGCCCTAGCCGCCGCGGGGTCCGCGGAAGGCCGGCTGCAGATGATTCGTCCTGAGATTTCACCCGAACTGATGCTGGAATTCACAAAGTCAGAAGCATTGAGGGAGAGCGTGGCCTATGCTTCCCTGGGGGCGAATTCCGATGAAATCATTGCCATAGATCAGGCTGAAGAGACGGAAACCCAGGCGGAGACGGGCGGAAGACTGCCCGATATGGCAATATTCGGAAGTACATCCGCAGGCAATTTCAAGGTGCAGGGAGACTACTGGCAGGATTTCATCGACGGCAACAGGGCTTTGGATGACGATGGGATCAGCGCCATGCCCGCCATGGACGGCGAGTGCCTGGTAAGCGGAGACCTGGCGGAAGCCAATGCGATAGCAGTCGGGGATATTCTTGCATTTTCATCCGTATTTACAATACCGATTCCCGGGGACATGGATACTGAAAATTTCGCAGATGGCGTGATCGTGGAAATAAATGAAACTGAATATACGCTTTCGGTGAGACAGGACGGTATGTTTACGGCATCTAGGAGTGTCGATTATGATCTGAAGGTGACCGGAATCTACATAGACCTGACCGACGAATATTCAAATTCATTTACACAGGGAAATTCATCGCAAAACAGAAGGAATGAGATACTGACTACGCTCGGCACGCTGCTTGACCTTAGGAAAGCCGATGAAACCGGAATCAATCTCAGCGTCACATATTATCTTAAGAACCCGGATTTCCTGGGCCAGTTCGAGGCGGAGGTCAGGGCAATGGGGCTTGACGACATATTCCTGGTATCAACGGATTCGGCCTCATATGAAAAAATTGTAAGGCCTGTCGAGGGATTGAAAAGCATATCCATCACATTCATGATAGTAGTGATAATACTCGGCGCCAGCATCCTGCTTCTATTGTCATCCATTTCTATTCGTGAACGGAAATACGAGATAGGGGTGCTCAGGGCCATGGGAATGAAGAAATCAAAGGTAGCCCTGGGGTTATGGACCGAGATCCTGGTTATAACAGCAATATGCCTGATTCTTGGAATAGGTGCCGGGGTGGCCGCCGCCCAGCCCATAACGGACTCGCTGCTGCAGGTCCAGATAGAGGCGGAACAAGATGATGCTTCGGGCCAGGCGGTTTTTCAAGGCGCCGGCAGCGGAGCGGGGCAGGGCGGAGGAAGGTTCGGGGGAATCATAAGGAATCCCGAAAGCAGCGCGAATGTTCAGCCGCTGTCCGAAATGAAGGTAACCGTGGGACTTGATACGATTTTGGAAATAGTGCTCATAGCCTTCGGACTGGCCTCCGCAGCGGGACTTTTTTCAATAAGCAAGATAACGAAATATGAGCCGATCAAGATACTTATGGAAAGGAATTAGGTGATTTCAATGAATGTACTGGAAATGAAAGATGTTAGATACAGGTATGAGGGCACAGACAAGGATGTCCTGAAGGGAATCAGCATTGAATTCAAGGCCGGGAAAGTGTATACGATCGTAGGCAAGTCGGGATCGGGAAAATCCACCATATTGTCTTTGATCGCAGGACTTGACACATGTTCGCAGGGCGAGATACTGCATGGTGGGAGCGACCTGAAAAAAATCGACAGGGACTCATACAGGGCGCGCGACATTGGAGTCATATTCCAAAGCTTCAACCTTCTGACAAATGCGACGGCGATCGAGAACATAGTGCTTTCCATGAACATAAGTAAAAACCCGGAAAAAGATAAGAAAGCTTTTGCATATGCGCTCCTGGGAAAACTCGGCATCGACAGTGAAACCGCGGGACGCAGGATATTGAAGCTTTCCGGCGGGGAACAGCAGCGTGTCGGGATCGCCAGGGCGATAGCTAACAATCCGGACATCATAATAGCCGACGAGCCTACCGGCAACCTGGACTCCGTGACCGAAAGTGCCATTTTGGATATATTTACGTCGCTTGCCCATGTTGAAGGTAAATGCGTCGTCATAGCAACCCACTCCAAGGAGGTAACGGCGGTGGCTGATCAAGTCCTGGGCATAAGCGAAGGCGTGATGACGTCCACTGCGGCGACTGCCTGAATCGTAATCAAAGGGTTTGCATGCCTGGGCCAAGGGAACATTGATTAATAACATGAGGCGGGTTCCTGCCGATGGAAGGCACCCGCCCTTTCTTTGATGCATTTTGAATCATGGGATGGCTTTTTGTTCGTTTTTATTATCCCCGGTTCATTGCAGGATATTATTGATGGTATACTTGAAAGGGAATCAAAAACGGATTGTCCGGTTTTATATACGACGGGCCGATTCGTAATCAAAGGGGTGATTTTATGAAAAAAGCCATTAGCATATGGTCGTTTGGCGACAGAACTGTGAAGTCGGGCATTTTGCTTGCCGTCCGGGCCGGATTCGACGGGATTGAGCTTGCGCTTGATGAAAAAGGCGAGGTCGGCATGGAAAGCACTCCATCCGAACTGGCGGGAATAAGGGATTTCGCGCGCGACTCCGGACTTGCGGTGCACAGCCTGGCGACCGGGCTCTACTGGACGTATTCACTGACATCGAATGATATGGATCAACGCCAAAAGGCATATAAAATAGCCTTGAAGCAACTGGAAGCCGCTTATGCACTGGAAGCTGACAGCGTTCTTATAGTTCCGGGGGCGGTCGGCGTGGATTTCGCCCCGTCCCTGGGAATCGTTGATTATGACATTGCATACGAGAGGTCGTTGGAAGCCTTGTCCGGTTTGAAGGACAGGGCCGCGGAGCTTGGAATAAGCATCGGAATAGAAAACGTATGGAATAAATTCCTGTTGTCGCCGCTTGAGTTCCGGGATTTCATAGATAAGATAGGAAGTCCGTTCGTCGGGGCCTATCTTGACGTCGGGAACATTGTTTACGACGGATATCCGGAGCAATGGATAAGGATACTTGGCGGGAGGATCAAAAAAGTTCATTTCAAGGACTACAGGAGGGGAGCCGCCGGGATTCCCGGTTTCGTCGATCTTCTTTCGGGTGATGTGGACTGGCCGAAGGTCATGGAGGCTTTCAGGCAAACGGGTTATGACTCATGGGTCACCGCCGAGATGCTGCCGCCGTACACACATCATTCCGATCAGATAATATTCAACACCGCGGCTTCGATGTCGAGAATACTGGGAGGGTGAAAAAATGATTAGAGTCGGATTGATCGGGGCGGGGTTCATGGGCGTGATGCATGCCTCATGCTATGGGGCATTGAGGGAAAATGATGTCTTTATAACCGCCGTCGCCGATGTAAGGGAGGAAAAGGCCAGCAAGATAGCCTCTGCGCACGGCGCAACAGTATACGGAACGGGAATAGAACTCATTGAATCGGCGGATGTCGATATCATAGACATATGCCTGCCGACATACCTGCACTCCGGGCATGCAGTAGCCGCGATGGAAAAAGGCAGGGCGGTCTTCATTGAAAAACCGGTATGCCTTGGAATCGGGGAATCGGAACTGATGCTGCGGACACAGAAAAAAACAGGGACAAGCGTTATGACCGGGCATTGCATCAGGTTCTGGCCTGAATACATGTGGTTGAAGGAAACGCTTGCCTCAGGTATTTATGGAAGGATTGTTTCAGCCATATTCAGCCGTGTGAGTCCAAAACCTCTTTGGTCATGGGAGAACTGGCTGCACAGGGTTGAGCGCAGCGGTTCGGCCGCGCTTGATTTGCATATACACGATTCGGATTTCATAAGGTATCTTCTGGGGGAACCGGAAGGGGTTTCATCAACGGCGGTTCGCGATGACACGGGGGCAATACAGCATATAATGACTTCATATGAATATCCGGATATGCTGGTATCCGCGGAAGGAGCCTGGGACTACCCCCCCGCTTTTCCTTTCCGAATGGAATACAGGGTGAAGTTTGAAAAGGCAACCGTCGTATACTCTTGCGCAAACAATCCGGCCCTGGTGGTTTATGGCGCGGACGGAAGCGTCCTTACGCCGGATGCAGGATCCGTGCTGATGGAGAACAAAGCCGCGGGCGGCAATGTTTCCGGCCTGGGCGGATATTACAACGAACTGAAATATTTCACAGACAGGGTGGCTTTTGGAGCGGCCGTCGAAGAAGCCACGCTGGAAGAGGGAATCAAGTCGCTTGAGCTTGTTTTAAGGGAAATTGAAAGCGCCGGCGGAATGCTTCCGTGATGGAAACCGGACTAACCGGGCGCATTGTGGTTTTTGGCTTTTATGGAGGCAATTATTATGATCATGTTGTCAAAGAAGGATATCTATAGGTACACAGGCGATGTTTCGCAGGTTTTTTATGCAAGGCAATATGCTTTTACGGAAGGAAGGGCCGCAGGGGTACGCGCTGTCGATGTGAACAATGGATCCGGACTGCAATTCACCGTTCTTGCGGACAGGGCGATGGATATCGGGGCGCTATCATACCGCGGAGTCAACTTCAGCTATATTACGGCGGCAGGTATAACCGCTCCGGCTTATTATGACAGCAGCAGCCTGGGGTGGCTGAAGACTTTCGGCGGCGGCTTCCTTGCGACATGCGGTCTGTCGCAGGCTGGATCGCCATGTGAATGCGACGGGGAAGAGCTGGGGCTGCACGGCGATATATCTGCTGCGCCGGCCGAGGAGCTGTGCGTGGATACAAGGATGGACGGGGATGTTCCCGAAACAGTCATCACAGGCAAGATGAGGACCGGCAGGCTTTTCGGAGGGAACCTTTGGCTTCGAAGGTCGATTACGGTCCGATACGGGGAAAACAGGATATTTCTAAAAGATGTCATAGAGAACAGGGGAGGAACTGCAAGCCCTTGCATGATTCTCTACCACTTCAACCTGGGCTATCCGCTTCTGGATGAAAGCATACGCTTCGATACGGAAGCTGAGTACCTGAGACCCAGGGATTCAGATGCTGAAAAGGGGGAGCCGGATCGCCTTGGTTTTTCCGAGCCGAAGGCAGGTTTCCGGGAGCAGGTTTTCTATTACAGGAACAGGGATTTCGCAAACGGCCTGTGTAATGCCGGGGTATTCAATGAGAAGCTTGGCACCGGGGTCAGGATATGGACGGATCCGAAGCAGCTGCCTGACCTTATCCAGTGGAAAAACGCAGGTTACGGGGATTATGTCATGGGCATAGAGCCGGCAAACTGCTACCCGGAGGGAAGGATGAGGCAAAAGGAGTACGGTCTTGAATATCTGGGGCCTTCGCAAGTAAAAACAGTTGACATTCAAATTGAAATACTGTGATAGAATTATATCCGGCATAATTAATTTACGGGAGTGAATAAATGAAAAGACGCGACAGGCTGCTGACGACAATCAACCATATCGAGCCCGACAGGATACCGATCGGATTTGATATCCACGACAAGAAGAAAATTGAGATGATGAAATATTACGGGGTTTCGGATTACAGGTATTTCTATGAGAAGACCGGGGTCGAATGCTTCTCGGTATGGGACTGGCCCGCCTGCCTGCCGAAGTACAGGGGTCCGGTGAGGCCCGGGGTGATATACAAGCATGACAAGGAGATGGCTTCCCACAGCTGCTGGGGAAAGGAAAGCGAGCTTGTATATCCCATGGAGAACGAGAGCCTGGACTCGTATATATGGCCCGATATAGAGGACTTTGATTTTTCCGGACTTGAGAAGGACCTTGATGAAGTGCACGGGATGGATATGACGACCGCGGCGGCCCATGCGGGCGTCGGGTTCACGCACCATTATCAGCTCAGGAGCTATGACAAGGCTTTCTATGACCTTATGGACGATGATTGGATGGAGGAATACATGGCGAGGAACAGGGAGTTCTTCATCGTGTATTTCAACAGGTTGTTTCAATATGCAAACGGTAAGATTGACATAATAAGGGCGGACGAGGACCTTGGGGGGCAGGAGAACATGTCGATAAGCCCGGCTATGTGGCGGCGGTGGTATAAACCCCTTTGGAAGGAAGTATTCGGAATATGCAAGGCCAACGGAGCGAAGATATGGATGCATTCGTGCGGATTCTGCAGGGATGTCGTCGATGACTTCGTTGAGATAGGCGTCGATATCCTCAATCCCGTGCCGGCATATGTAAGGGGAAGCGATCCCCTGGACATGAAGAAAACATACGGCGATGCGCTTGCCTTCGACGGGGGCGTCGACCAGATCAATGTGCTTGTCAAGGGGACGCCGGCCATGGTGGCGGATGAGGTCAGGCTGAGGATCGGGCAAATGGCGAAGGGCGGCGGTTTCATAATAGGGCCTTCCCAGGTATTCACCGATGACATGCCCCTTGAAAACATCGTGGCGTTTTTTGATGCGGTGCATAAATACGGCGCCTATTGATCGAAGGCCGGATCCCGACTTATCTGGCAAGCAGTGATTTACAGGAAATAATGAGGATAATGGAGGCTGGCCATGACAAATCCTATCATAATCCATCCGGGCAACAGAAAGATATTCGAATACAAGGGCAAGCCCGTGGTTCTGTTTTGCGCCACGGAACATTACGGGGCCGTCATGAACAGGCCCTTCGATTTTAAGGCATACCTTGATTATTGCGGTGCGAACGGACAGAATTATACGCGGCTTTTCCTGCTGTTCCGCGAGCTTCAGACGCCGCTGAACCCATATTCAACGTGCAAGCCCGAGTCCACCGATTATATATCCCCCTATGTGCGTACCGGTCCCGGTCCAGCCGCTGACGGACTTTTGAAGTACGACCTTGACATCTGGAACGAAGAGTATTTCGAGCGCCTGCACGGGTTCATGGCTTGCGCCGAAGAGAACGATGTCATCGTAGAGGCGACGCTGTTCTCCAATGAATATACGAACGATCTTTTTTCACTGATTCCTTTTCATCCCGGCGCAAATGTCAATAATACCGGGGATGTTGATTTCGCGGAGTGGATGAGCAGGAAGAATGAAACCATTTTCGGCTACCAAAAGGAATTCATAAGGAAAATAGTCGGGGAGCTGAACAGGTATCCCAATCTATTCTATGAGATATGCAATGAGCCTGTGTGCTTCAAGCCCGGGCTGGCATCGGCCGATGACATCAACGCATGGCAGCGGGAGTTGATTGACTTCATCAGGATGCAGGAAGAGGACCTGCCGAATAAACATCTGGTCGCAGTTACGGAATGCTGGACGTTCGATGAGGGCGGCGCGCTGTCGGTAAATACAGACCTGTCCTTTTCAGCGCTGGCGGCAGACATTGCAAATGTCCACCCGCTTCCCGGCGTAAAGTACGGGGGAAGGACATACGACCTTGGGTTGTTTATGTCAAAGCAGCTGAAGCTTGGACAGTTGCGCGATTACTGCCTGGATTCATACAAGGAAGGACGGCCGCTCAATCTGGACGAGGACAACATAGCTTCGAGATTCATGGATGAGGAAGCCTGGACAATCCACAGGAAGAGGGCCTGGACAACCATATTCTGCGGAGCCCATTATGATTATATAGATTTTTCGATAATAAACCGGCTCCCCACGGGTACGGTGGAATCAGGGAAGCATCTGCACAGGTGGTTCTGCAACTTAAGGGAGTATATGGGCAGGATGGACCTTGTCAATGGCAGGCCTTTGAAGAATATTGTGACAGATCTTCCTGACGAAGTCCTGGAAAGCGTATTCGGAATCCCTGACGGCGATATATTCATCTATCTGGCCGATCAAAGGGAACTGACGGATGAGAAGGCAGGGACACCGGTTGAGGGCCGGCTTGCTGTTAATCTATGCCAGGGCGGGTATGCCGTGGAATTTTATTCCCCGGAATCCGGTATGGTCGTCGGCGAATCGAAAACAAGCGGCGGCAATGCTGTCATCGCGCTGCCCCGGTTCAGCGGGGACATAGCAATCCGCCTTTTTAGAATCTGACCGATTTCAGGCAAAACCGCAGGAAACGCCCGGGGATTCTCGCTAACCGGGCTTTTATCATGTCAAATCAAAGATTCTACAATTCATTTTAAATTATAAAAACTCCGTCCAAAGGGAATAATAAGAGAAAGAAAAGTTTGGACGGAGGACTGGTTCATGACTGGAGAAATATTTTTACCATTGGCCGTTTTCGCTGCGGGATTGCTTTCATTCTTTGCACCATGCATAGTTCCGCTTCTGCCGGTCTATATAGGCTACCTGTCAAAGGGAGCCGACGGCAGGACCGCCGATGAAACCGGGAATGCCGGCGCAAGGCCTGCATTGATAAACAGAAGGCTCGTTGTGCAGACGTTGGTTTTCGTAATCGGGCTTTCAACGGCGTTCGTCCTCCTTGGATTTGGAGCCGGCGCGATAGGCAGGCTTTTAAACAACAGGATCGTGCTTATTGTCAGCGGGGCGGTGGTAATATTGCTCGGGCTGCACCAGATCGGTCTGTTCAGGTTCGCATTCCTTGAAAGAACGAAAAAAGTAGAGGTTGAAAAAAGCAGCAGGGGAGGCGTGCTTGGAGCCTATTTGCTCGGGCTGACATTCAGCCTTGGGTGGACGCCTTGCGTTGGTCCCGTTCTTGCGACCGTCCTTGGGCTTGCCTCGGGAAACGGCAGCGCTTTGTACGGGGGATTTCTGATGATGATATATTCGGCTGGCCTTGCGCTTCCGTTCATATTGATTTCCCTTTTCGCGGGATTTTTCCTGACGAAGTTCAAGAAACTCAACAGACATCTCGGCAAGATCCGTATTGCAGGTGGAATACTGATAATAATCATGGGAATACTGCTGATGACAAACAGCCTTAATGCCATAAGCGGCTGGTTTGTATAAGCGATAATGAAGGAGGATTTTAAAATGAAAAATAAAACCATATTATTGATTGCGATAATTACAGCGCTGGCAATAACGCTTGTGTCCTGTTCGGTCATTGAAACTCAGCAAGCCGGGCCGACAGCGCCCGCAGCGACAGGAACCCCCGCGGAAAATGAAGCCGTTGACCCGGATAACCCCGCGCCCCTTGCAGCGGATATGAAGACCAGGAATCCGGAGGATATCTTCAGGTTTGAAACAACGGCGCTCCATGACCCATATGCCAAAACCATAAATCCCACGGGAATGCTTCTCAACATCGGGTGCGAGGACTGCCAGGACATTTTCTATGCATCCAGATCCCTGACGGTCGAGGAAGTCAAAGTGAAGATAATGGAGGATTTCGGAATAACCGAGATGGTGTCCGATGAGAATTTCGTAAGGTTCGACCTTCATATAGACCTGGTGAGACAACTGGAGATTGAACTTGACCTGATAGCGGCGAAGAAACTGTCGGTGCCTGACGAATACGTCAACATACGGATAATATCCATCAAGCCGTAAAGATAATGCCGGCGGTTGCAATTGGCTGCCTCCGTACGGATTTCAACAAGGGTCTGCCCTGATGCAGGCTCCGGGGGCAATGACATAATCAAATCAAAGATTGTCCCGATAGGATTTGATTTAGCCGGGAAAGGCAAAGGGGCATAATAAACCATGACCTTTATAGAAGGAGTTTTGAATATGAAAAACAAAAAAATAATAATATTGATGGCGTTGGCCATGTCGGCATTGTTCATGTTTACAGCCTGTACGACTGCAGCGGTTCCCGCGGCTTTGCCGGATGTTGAAAACGGCGGCGGTTCTCCGGCCGGAACGCAGGAGCCTGAAGCTTCTTCATTTACAGGAGATGCATATAATTTCACGCTGATGGATACCGACGGAAACACACATAGCCTTGAGGATTATCTGGGGAAAAAAGTATATCTGAAGTTCTGGGCTACATGGTGCCCTTCATGCCTGACGGGCCTGGCGGAGCTTGACATGCTTCCCGCGCTTGCCCAGGAGAATGATATAGTGGTCCTTACAATTGTAGCTCCCGGATACAGCGGGGAAAAATCGTCTGAAAAGTTCGTGGAGTGGTTCAACGGAAGGGGACATGGTTTCACGGTTCTGCTTGATGAAGGCGGAAATTCGTTTTATGAGTATGGGATCAGGGCGGTGCCTTCGTCATATTTCATTGATACAAAGGGGAATCTGGCGGAAAGCAAGCTTGGGCATGTGTCCAATGAACAAATCATTGAAATATTCAATGGGATAAGGTAAGGCGGGAAAATGGACCGGCAAAGGAGGCTTATTATGAAAAAATCAAGAAATGGAATCGTGCTCGCGGCGCTTATTGTGTCGTTTGCACTGGTGCTTGTCTCATGCGGCGGCGCGGCGACAGGAAATATTGTTCCTCTGGAAACACAGCCCGGGACCACGTCTGTTCCTTCAAAGGAACCGGCATCGCTTTTCCCTGACAATCCGAACACAGGGATTGTATTCGATGAAAGCAGGCTGGAGGAAATCTGGCTTGCGGGAGGCTGCTTCTGGGGACTTGAGGCTTATATGGACAGGGTGCCGGGTGTCGCGGATGTTGTGTCGGGTTATGCCAACGGAACGACGGAGAACCCTTCCTATGAGGACGTTGTATACAAAGGAACGGGGCATGCAGAGACAGTGTGGGTGAAATATGATCCGGGCATGATAAGCCTTGATGAAATCCTGAACTATTTCTTCAGGGTGATAAACCCGACGATACTCAACCAGCAGGGCAATGATGTAGGCTCCCAGTACAGGACCGGAATATATTATACCGATTCTAAAACCGAGCTTCCGGTAATACTTGAATCCGTTGAGAAAGAACAGGAAAATCACAAGGCCGTGATAGTTACGGAGGTTCTGCCCCTTGTTCATTTTTATCCCGCGGAGGAATACCATCAGGACTACCTGGACAAGAATCCAACCGGTTACTGCCATATTGATTTTGACAAGCTTTATGACGAGGAAGCCATAGAGGTGGATCCGGATAAATACTTCAAGCCGGATGACATAGCGATAAGGGCGATGCTGACGGACGAACAATATAATGTGACGCAGATGGGTGATACGGAATTTGCGTTCTCCAGTGAAATGCACGAGAAGTTCGATCCCGGAATATATGTAGACATAGTTACCGGCGAGCCATTGTTCAGCTCAAGGGATAAATACGACTCCGGCTGCGGCTGGCCAAGCTTTACAAAGCCGATTGACATCGAGTCCATAATATTCCTTCAGGACTACAGCTACGACATGGTAAGGACAGAGGTCAGGAGCAGGACCGGGAACTCGCATCTCGGGCATGTTTTCACTGACGGGCCAAAGGACCGGGGCGGTCTCCGGTACTGCATAAACAGTGTTTCGCTCAGGTTCATCCCGTTGGAGGACATGGTTGAGGAAGGATACGGATTTTTCCTGCCGGTTGTGCAAGAGCATTGAATCGGTGTAGAATTGAAGCAACGACAGGGCGGGGAATGCTATTATGTATAAATTGCTCGTGGTTGATGATGAACCGCTGATCCGAAAGGGAATCATAAGTTTGATTGATTACAGGGAACTTGCCGTCGATGGTGTTTTTGAAGCCGCCGACGGCATTTCCGCGCTAAAGATTGCAGGGGATGAGAAACCTGACATAGTTTTGGCGGACATCAATATGCCGGGCATGGACGGCCTGGAGTTGGCGTCAAGGATCAGGGAGATGAATCCCGGGGTCAAGATTGCAATCATTACCGGATACGATTATTTCGATTATGCGGTCGCCGCTATAAAGGCGGGGGTGGATGACTTTGTCCTTAAGCCTGTTTCGAAAGCCGACATAACCGGAATCCTCAGTAAACTCATATATGAACTGGACAGGGATAAAAGCACGAGGGAAGCGGTCGGCTCGATCGGCAAACTGGCGGACATCGGGGGGGACCGGGGGAATGAATCCGGCTATCGGCGGCAGATTGCCGGGGTCATGGATGAGAAGTACAGGGATTCTGAGTTTTCGCTCAGGAAACTCGCGGAGGAGGTATCGCTGAGCCCCGGATATCTAAGCACGCTTTTCAAGGATATATTCGGGATAACCTTCCATGATTACCTTACGTCCCTTCGCCTTGAAAGGGCGAAGATACTCCTTCTTTCCTCGGATTTGAAGAATTACGAAGTCGCGGCACAGGTGGGATTCGAGGATCCCAACTATTTCAGCACCGCCTTTAAAAGAAGGTTCGGAAAACCGCCGGGCGAATACAGGGGTTATGCAGGCGGTGGGAAATGAGAAAGAGAAAGTCTCCCCGCATTGGTTCCCAGATATTCATATATTTCCTGCTTTCAACGGGATTGATATTCATCGCCAGCGGAATTCTCCTTTATTTCAATTTTGCAGGCCTGGTGGAAAGTGAAATACTAAAAGCCACCAGGATGGGCATAGACAGCAGCGGCAAGCAGCTTGAGCTGTACATAGGGCAGGTCAAGGCCATATCCTCAATACTTGCGGGCGACGCAAACACATGCAGCTATTTTGAACACGGCCATGACGGCCATGTCGCCGATGAAAACGACAGGAGCGAGATCGAGGGGCTTATCTCCAACATCATGGCAGCCAATGAAGAGCTGGTTACCGTCGTCATGGTGGGATATGACGGAAAGATCCTGTCAAACGAGCCGGACCTTGGAATGGAGGTTTCGAAGGACATGATGGAGCAGCAATGGTACAAGGATGCCATTGCCAACAGCATGCCGGTCCTGACTTCGGCGCGGATGCAGGAATTCACGATGGACAAGGACGAATGGGTTCTGTCGCTGAGCAGGGAAATTGTCGGCGAATGCGATGAAAACATAGGCGTGCTGCTGATTGATTTCAAATATGATGCCATTGAGGGCATATTGGACGAGCTGGATCTCGGCTCCAGGGGATACCCCTTCATATTGAACGGCAGGAATGAGGTGGTATACCATTTCGACGACACCTATTTCAGCGACGAGGAAAAAAGGTCTGAACTTGTAGAAATTGCAAACATGGGCAGCGACTCGATTGGGGCGGGCAGGCTAATACACAGCTATCAGATCAAGGGAACGGACTGGATGCTCGTGGGAGTGGCATCGACTGACGCGGTCAGGATGATGCGGCAGGACATGGTTGTCGTCCTGTGGATACTCGGGTCGGCGGTTTTCATGATTGCGCTGGGAAGCGGCGTCATATTCTCAAGAAGGGTCGCGTCTCCGCTGAAAAAGCTTGAAAAGGCGATGGAGGAAGTGGAATCGGGCAAGCTTGATCAGACGGTCGACATCAGGGGAAGCCTGGAGGCTGAAAGCATCGCGGGACACTATGTCTCCATGATGAAAAGGATACGAAAACTTCTCGATGAGATTCAACAAAAGGAAAGATATCTGAGGACAAGCGAACTCAATACGCTGCAGAGCCAGATAAACCCGCATTTTTTGTACAATACGCTTGATACCATTCTGTGGGCGGCTGAATTCAGGGACAGCGGCAAGGTAATATCGCTGACCAAGGCGCTGGCCAGGTTCTTCAGGCTTTCACTTGGCGGGGGCGGGGAGCTTACCTCGGTTGCGGACGAGCTTGACCATGCGGAGCAATATCTTTTCATTCAGAAACAAAGGTACGGGGATAAACTCAATTATTCATTTGAATCCGACGATGGGATCGGAGATATCAAAATACCGAGGCTGATTCTTCAGCCTATAGTTGAAAACGCCATTTATCACGGCATACGCACCCTGGATGACGGAGGAATGATTTCCGTCAGCGCACGCAGGCAGGACGACGGCTTGCTTTTCACCATAAGGGACAATGGACCGGGTTACGATTTGAACCCGGACAGGGCTGCCGGGGACAGGGAATCCGGTGGAAATGATTCCGTTGGCAAAACGGGCGTCGGGCAGGCCAACGTAGATAAAAGGATCAAACTTTATTATGGCGGTGGATATGGCCTGAGGATAGACAGCGCCCCGGGCAAAGGAACGACTGTATATATCAGGACAGGTCTTCAGGTCGACAGCTGACCCTGTCCCTGATTGTTCTGTTTGCGAAATGCGTCGTCCAGCATGGCGTGGAGGCTTCTCATTCTCATCGCATCGAATTTCAGCACCTTGCGGTCATATGTGTATATGCCGTTGGTTTCTATCTCAACATCGGACAGCTGGGTGTAGATCGTTCCGCACAGCCCGTATTCAATCAATGGCAGGACCTGGCCTTTCAGCAGTTCCTCATAGGCATCCATCAGCATGCCGGTCGTAGGGAAATATTTATACCCGGAAGTGTCGTCATCCCTCCACAGGTTGTCAGTGAGTATGCAGTTATAGCCACCGTATTCGCTTATCAGATATGCCCTTTTATCGCAATCCGGCGGTCGTTTCAGCTCCTTGATATATGTATGCCTGCTCAGGAAATCGCCGCAGCCCTGGTCAATCCAGCCCGAAGCATGGTCGACCGCCCTGGAAGGGTCCGTTTCCCTGACTTTCTCATAAATCCTTTTTGAGTCGTACTGGCCCCATGCCTCATTGAAAGGGCACCAGACTATTATTGCCGGGGAGTTGTGCAGGTGCGACAGCATCCCCCCGAGTTCATTCTCATAGCCTTCGCGTGAAGCGGGATCCGACCTCCATGCAAGGGAATGAGTCCTGCCGTTGTTGTCCCTGACAAGATGGCCGGGGAGCCTCGACAGCCTCACCCGCCGCCTGGTGGTCATGTCCCTTCCCCCGGAAACCATGTCCTGTATGACAAGGATTCCGATCCTGTCGGCATGGTAATACCAGCGGCGGGGCTCGATCTTGATATGTTTTCTTATTGCATTGAAGCCAAGCTCCTTCATTCTGCGTATGTCGAATTCCATTGCGGCGTCGCAAGGCGGGGTCAACCCGCTTTCGGGCCAGTATCCCTGGTCAAGCGGTCCATTAAGGAATACTGGCGACCCGTTCAGCAGCAGCATATTCCTTCCGGAGCTTCCCTTTGCAAATGAAACCGAGCGGATTCCAAAGTACGAGGTCACCGAATCAATGGTATCCTGACCGGACACAAGGTCAATTTCCACATCATAGAGGAAAGGGTCGGCGGGGCTCCACAGCCTGGGGGATTCAAGGAGTATGTCAAACGGCTCGTTCGATTTGAACACGGCTGAGGCCGCCGGATGCCCTCCTTCGTATATTCGGGCGCGAACGTCCAGGCCTGATGCCGATGATACCTCGATGCGAACTCCGTTGGCCCCGGAAAGGGGAGTCATGCGGAGGCCTTCCACATAATCCTTGGGAACGGTTTCCATCCATACCGTCTGCCAGATTCCGCTCGTAGGCGTGTACCATATGCCTGACGGATGAAGGCGCTGCTTACCGCGCTGCTGCCAGTGGGTGTCGGATGGATCCGTTACGGAAACAACCAGCACGTTGACGCCGGGCCTTGAAAGATCCGTTATATCGATTGAAAAGGGAAGGTAGCCTCCTTCATGAGAGCCTGCCATGGTTCCGTTTATAAAAATTTCACATTTCCAGTCGACGGCTTCGAAATTCAACAGAATGCGATTGGAGGATCCGGTTTCCGGGGCGGGAAAGGAGCGTCTGTAATGAAGCTTCCGGTCGGGCGGGAAGGGCTTTTCCACACCGCCCAGGGCTGTTTCGAATGAGAAAGGAACCAGGATGAAGCCGTCCGCCGTTTCGGGCATCGGCTCATCAATCCCCGTTACGGCGTATTCCCAGGGACCGTTCAGGCAAATCCAGTCCCGCCGGACCATCTGGGGCCTCGGGTATTCGCCCAGTGGACAGGTCCTGTCGATGGTTGCACCCCAGATTGTGCTGATGCCGGAATCCTTCCGTGTTTTTTGTTCTTTGGTCATGTCAGGCACCCCGCTTATTATTTCCATGAAATTATATCATAATATATTATAATGCAGTTATTCCTGACAGCCCCCGGGCTTTGGATCCGCATGAGCATCCGGGGAAATATGATATAATGTCCTGGAGCCGGGAGGCATGGGCTGATATGAAAAAATATAAAAGAATTCTGGATATTCTGGCAGGGGCGGCTTTATTCGCAACCATCGCCCTGATATTGCCTGATGGGTTCGCCGCGGAGGCGAAGATAGCCATGGGAATGATAGCGATGATGGTTTACTGGTGGATAACCCGGCCGGTGCATTATGCAGTCACCGCATTGGTTCCTTTGGTGGTCAACTCAGTTTATCCAATGATTCCCATGGCTGATCTGCTCGGGGAATATGCGGACCCTATAGTTTTGCTGATACTCGGGGCAAGCATCCTGACGGCCGCCTGGACCCTTCACGGGCTTGACAAGAGAATAGCGCTGAAATCCCTGACATGGATAGGAACATCGGTCAATAAGCAGCTGGCCGTTTGGTTTCTGCTCGCGGTTGGCATGAGTGCATTCCTGCCAAACATGGTTGTAGCCGCGGCGTTGTGCCCGGTGGCGTATGCGATGATGAAATACTCAGGCGGTTCGAATGACGGAAAAACATCAAATCTTTTGCTGCTTGCAATAGTATGGGGCGCTGGAATCGGCGGAATCGGAACACCCATGGGCGGTGCGATGAACCTGGTTGTGATATCGAACATAGAAAAGCAAACGGGCAATGAGTTTCTTTACTGGGAATGGGTTGCGCGGATATTCCCGTTCCTGCTGGTGCTGTCGGCGGTTGTCCTTGCATATATTTTATTAATAAGGAAGGATACCCGTGAACTTGAAGGGAGCAAGGAATATTTCAAAACACAGCTTCAGGCCGCGGGTCCATTGAGCAAGCCTGAGGCAGCTGTACTGCTTCTTTTTCTGTTTGCCGTTGCATTGTCGTTCACAAGGCCTTTTTACCAGGGCTTGTTTCCGGGTTTCACCCCGCCGTTCGCCTTTTTGTTGATGGGCCTTATGACATTCCTGATAAAACCCAGGGGACATGGCCGGCTGATGGACTGGAATTATACGGCGGCAAATATCAACTGGGGTCTTCTCATTCTTTTTGCGGGAGGGCTGGCAGCGGGCGGATTGATAACCGGAACGGGAGCGGCCGAATCCATGGCAGTGATGTTAAATGACAACGGCTCTGCCGGAGTGATTGGTGCGGTCATGGTCATTGCGGCAGTAGGTATGTTCCTTGCAAACGCTTCAAGCAATACTGCCGCGTGCGCGGTTCTGGTTCCCATGGTGATTACCATTGCGGTCGGAATGGGCCACGACCCGCTGCCATATGTGTTCCTGACCGCCGCGGCATGCAACAGTGCATATGCGCTGCCGACGTCAATCAGGGCGGTTCCGGTCGGATACGGACTGGACACAGGCTTTATGTTCAGGAAGGGTATGATTGCCATTCTGATATCATATGCGGCCCTTGTTTTGTCGGGATACGCATATATATTGCTTTTGGCATAGGCGGTGAGTCTTATGAAAGAAAATGCCAGGATGCTGGATTGTTTCGGGGACATGTGTCCCTTGCCCTTGCTCAGAATAGAGGCTGAAATTCCCAGGACCGGGAAAGGGGACAGCTTTGTGGTTGTCACTGACCACAGCTGCGTGCTTGAATCAATAAAAGACAAATACAAGGACAAGAACATAACGATGGAAATAGAGGAAGTTATGAACGGCGTATGGGAAATTACATTTACGAAGCTATGAAAAGAGTATTCACAGGCCTTTGCCTGATATATATATGACGCTTGCCTCAGCAGAATGATTTCGTTCCTTTGCTTATGAACCAGGATATGAATTCCTCGACCTGGCGCGAATGGCTTTTCTTAAACAGAAGTATCATCTCGAGGTCCATGTTGAAATCAGGTACCTTTATTTGCTTGAAATCCTTTTTGTACAGCTCCTCCTTCACGGAGATATACGGGAGAAATGCAAGCCCGTAATTCCTGGATATCATGATCTTGGCGCCCTCTATCCCCTCGACCTCCATGTGGCAGTTGAGGTTGTCCCTGGCGTAACCGAGTTTCTTAAGGTTGTTCATAAGGATATCGTTGATATCATTCCTTCCTGTAAATGTTATTATACAGGCATCCAGGAGTTCTTCGATTGACAGGACGTCCGGGTTGGACGGAATGTTTTTTCCCGCCAGTACGATATTGTTTATTCCTGTCTTGATCGAAACCACATCCTTGGGAAGCCGGAGGGGACCGGTGAAATATGAAAAGCCTATATCGCAGATATTATTGACGACATCCGTGGCGATATCCGTGGAAAGACGGGATTTCAATTCGTACTTGTGCGACGGAAACTGCTTGTTGGCGAGCATGAGGGTGCATGGGAGCGCATAATTGGCTATGGCGCTGCATGCTTCTATCTTGATCAGCTCCCCGACGCCGCCCTGTGTCTTGATTTCATCAAGCATCTCATCATAGGTGCGTATTATATTTTCAGCGAACTTATAGACTGTCTCGCCCGCAGGGGTCAGAACCACCCCTTTGTTGCTTCTTTCAAGCAGCTTGCAGGACATGTCCGCCTCCAGCTTGCTTATCTGCTGGCTCAGGGCGGATTGCGAGATATGGGCTTCACCCGCTATGCTGCTTATGCTGCCCGCGTTTGCAATCTTATAAAAGAATTTCAAAGATTCTATATTCATACCAGGCTCCGTTCGGCATTTTGTTGAGTGCGGCCGCAGGTGTAAATTATATCACAGCTCTGCCATAAAAAAAACTTATACTGCATAAGCAAAACGGATATATCCATTTCCCGTGCATATGTTAAAATCGTTAAGGAATGTTAATTTATTAACAAAGTTTTGGAAAGGATGTGAAAAAGTGACTGAAGGAGTGGAAAGGAAATCCTCAAGGGCTTCGGCCGGGGGAGCCAAGCGAAAGAAAAAGAACCAGCTTCCGATTGCGGTTGTCATTTTCGTCGTCATAGCAGGAATAGGCGTATGGCTTGGCTTCAGGGGTGAGAACCTTCTTTTGTACTGGCTGCTGGGCCTGGCATTCGGGTTTGTCCTGCAAAGGTCAAGATTTTGTTTCACGGCTTCCATGAGGGATCCGTATCTGACGAAAAGCACATCGATAACCAGGGCGGTGCTGATTGCGTTCGCGTTGACAAGCATCGGGTTCACCGCGATAAAATACGGTTATTTCGCGAACGGTCTTGCCATACCCGGGCAAAGCTTCGTCGCCACGATAAGCATAGCGACGGCCGTAGGCGCAATAATGTTCGGAATAGGCATGGTCATAGCGGGCGGATGCGCATCAGGAACGCTCATGAGGGTCGGCGAGGGTTTTTGGATGCAGGTTATATCCCTTTTCTTCTTTATCGTGGGATCCCTCTGGGGAGCGCATGATTTCGGATGGTGGAAAAGAACTTTCATGCTGAAAGGATTCGAGGTGTTTTTACCCGATTACCTTGGATGGCTGGGCGGACTGGGCGCCAACCTGCTTATAATAGCGGTCATTTATGTCATAGCGCATAAATGGGAGAAAAAGCACAGCAACGAGCTGTCGCACTAAAAAATAATTGGAGGAAATTGAAATGAGTAAAGAAGTTGTATTGGATTGTCTGGGAGAGGCTTGCCCGATCCCCTTGGTCAAGAGCGAGAAAGCCATTGAGAAAATGGCTGTCGGCGACGTGCTTGTAGTACAGGTTGACCACAGTTGCGCGATGAAGAATGTTCCCGAGTGGGCCAGGAAACAAGGATATGAAGTTGAAGTCGAGGAAGTCGACGACGGCGAATGGGAAATCATAATAGAAAAGACAAAATGACAAACCGGTAAAATTCTGCAGGAGGTGAAAGGCCTTGAAGGCATTTTTCGAAAAAATCAAAGAGAACGAATTTTACAAGCTTTGGTTCAAGGATGCGCTGCCGTATGTAACCGGTGCGGTTCTGCTGTCGGTTTTCCAGATCGTGACGTTTGCGACGACAGGCAACCCATGGGGAGTTTCCGGGGTTTTCGCGGAGTGGGGCGCATGGATCTTTGAATTGTTCGGCGGCTCGGTTGACAAATGGTATTATTTCAGTTCGCCTGGGGCACAGGCGACGCTGAATGCCGGAATTCTGAACCATGCCCCGACATGGAGAAACCTGGGGATAATCGCCGGCGCATTGTTCGCCGCCATGATGGCCTCCGGTTTCAAGATCAAGAAAATCAAGTCCTACAAGCAGGTGGTCGCCGCGGTCCTTGGAGGTTTGCTCATGGGCTATGGAGCAAGGATTGCGTTTGGCTGCAACATCGGCGCGCTTTACAGCGGGATAGCGTCGCTGTCGCTTTCAGGATGGGTTTTCGCGGCATTCATGTTCGTGGGAGCGATCATCGGAAGCAAGCTGCTTGTAAAATATTTTATGTAAGAAGGAAGTATTGAAATGGATAGAGAAAAAATCGTGGAAAAGTATGACGTCGTTATTATCGGCGGAGGAGCTTCAGGGCTGACCGCAGGGATATACTGCGGACGGGCGAGGCTGAACACCCTTGTGCTCGAGGAATCGCTCGTAGGAGGAATTGCCACGAATACCTGGGAGATTGAGAATTATCCCGGATTTCCCGAAAGTATCTCGGGCACCGGGCTTATGAACCTGTTCTACCAGCAGGCAAAGAAATTCGGCGTCAAGTTCAAGCTGACGAATGTCAAGAATGTTGATTTTTCAGGCGATGTCAAGATAGTCGAGACGTTCAGGAACAGATATGAGGCAAAGGCCGTAATAATCTGCAACGGAAGCAAACCAAGGCTTACCAATGCTGAAAATGAACAGCAGTACATCGGCAAGGGCATAGCCTTCTGTGCGACATGCGATGCCGCCTCATGCACGGGGGAGGAAGTCCTGGTTATCGGGTCAGGCGATGCGGCCATCGAGGAGGGAATGTTCCTTACCAAGTTCGCAAGCAAGGTCAAGGTATCCATCATTCATGACGAGGGAATCATGGACTGCAATGCGATTGCAAAATCGGCGGCCCTTGCAAACCCGAAGATGGAGTTCCTGCACAACACGGTTGTCGAGAGATTCGAGGGCGGGGAAGAGATGAACAGGGTAATCCTGAAAAATCTAAAGACCGGCGCACTTGTTCCGGTCGACTGCTTCAGATGTTTCCTTTTCATCGGTTATATACCTAACACATCCCTTTACAAAGGCATTATCGATATGAGCGGGAAGGGCTATATACTTACCAATGAGAACATGGAAACCAACGTTCACGGCGTGTTCGCGGCGGGCGACGTCAGGGAGAAATTCCTGCGCCAGGTTGCGACTTGCGTCGGCGATGCCGCGACGGCGGGTGTAATGGCGGAGAAGTACATAGCCGAATCCGAGATATTCGAGAATATAATTATGAACGGCAACGGCATCGCGTATATATATGATGCGTCGGATGCGGAACACAGGGAGTTCCTTGAGGAGATAGAGAAGCTTGAGGCCGAGTATGACGAATACTGCTGCCATAAGGTGGACACATATAAATCCCAGGGACTTGCCAAGAGACTGTGCAAGACCGGGCACTGTCCTTCCGTCGTAATCATCAAGAATGGAAAAATCGTCAAGGTGATTGACGAGGAGCACCTTAGCAAAAAGAACATAGAGGAAAATCTGTGATTTTTATGAAAGGAAGGGAGCAAGTGAAAAAAACTGTTTTATTGATTACGCTGGTCCTGATGATCACAGTCATGCTGTCCGGATGCGGAAGCTTTGATTTCGCGGAAACCGGCGGATATATCGTAACTCCCAAGGAAGCCCTTGAAATGGCCGGCAACGGTGCAATACTCATTGATGCGCAATCGGCGGCGGACTACGGTCTCGCCCACATTGAAGGCGCGGTCAATATACCGATGTCGGAACTGGTGGTCAACGAACCTTATGCGAACATGCTTGCCGGTTCATCACAGATCGAGCAATGCCTGGGTGCAGCGGGAATAACTGAAAATGACATGCTGCTGGTTTATGACAATAGTTCGAACATGGCGGCTGCAAGGGTGCAGTGGACCCTCAACATGTACGGCAATTTCAATGTTCGCGTCGTAAGCGGCGGAATAAACGCATTGAAGGATGCAGGGGCGAAGACCACCATGGCGGCCGTGGAATTGCCTGAGGCCGAATACAAGGCCGGCGACACGCAGAAGAACCTTATAGTTACGCTTGATTATATCAAGTCGCAGCTCAACATGCCGGACGAAAACACGGTTATCATCGATACAAGGAGCTTCGAGGAGTACAGGGCCGGCACGATACCGGGATCGGTGCACATAGAGTATATATGGAATAATTACGCCACGGGCGAGTACAAGAGCGTCCGCGACATACAGATTACCTATCTTGACAAAGGCATCATGCCGGAGATGAAGCTGATCCTTTTCTGCAAGACATCGGTAAGGGCGGCGCAGACCTATACGGCATTGAAAAACGCAGGCTACAGGGATGTAAGGATTTATGACGGGGCATGGCTCGAATACGAGGACGTTGAAAATCCTGCGCCTCCGTCTGAAGATACGCCTCCTGAACCACAGGATGCGTCATAAGGAAAGGAAATATTTATGAAGAAACTATTAGTTATTTTAATTGCGCTCGTGATGATTTTCACGGCTGGATGCGCCTCAACGGGGTCCGTGGAGGATGCCGCGACAAAGTATTTCGCGGAATATCCCGGCAACCGCATAGTTGAATGGGCGGATGTGTTTGCGAAGATGGATGCGGGCGACGAGCCTTTCATCCTGAGCATAAGGTCCGCTGAGGATTATGCAAAGGCCCATATCAAGGGGGCTTACAACGCCGCATGGGGCGCGGACCTCGCAGGCAAGGTTGCGATGCTTCCCACCGACAAGCCCGTCTATGTCTACTGTTATTCGGGACAGACCGCAGGCCAGGCGATCGCCCTGATGAATATGCTTGGAATCGAGGCATATTCAATTAAATCAGGCTTCAACTACGGTGCGATGAAAATCAGCGGCTATGAGGCTTATGTCGATACCTCCGCAGTAACCCTTCCAGATGCCGGGGCAAAGATGGACAAGAAGATCCTTGAGTTTGTCGAGGGATACTTCAGCACGGTTGCAGACAACGCCAACAACATCATTGCATCCGCTGATGCGAAACCCCTAATTGAAGCAGGCGATGTTCTGGTTGTCGACATCAGAAGTGCAGCCGACTACGAAAAGGCCCACATAGACGGGGCTGTCAGCCTCCCGTTCGGAGCCGGAATGCAGGGGAAATTTGAAAATCTTCCAATGGATAAAAAACTTATCGTTGCCTGTTACTCCGGGCAGACAGCAGGACAGGCCGTTGCGATTATGAAAGCCCTTGGTTACAATGCGGTATCCCTGAGATTTGGAATGGGGGACAACGGCTGGGCGGGATTCGTCAAGTCAGCGGCCGCGAACAACTATTTCGCTGATTATCCGGGGAACAGGATAGTTGCATGGGAAGATCTTTTCGCAAAGATGGACGCAGGCGAGGAACCATTCATACTCAGCATAAGGTCGGCTGAGGACTATGGCAAGGGACACATCAAAACCGCAATGCTTGCCGCCTGGGGACAGGACCTTGCGGACAAGGTCTCCATGCTTCCTACGGACGAAACGGTATATGTGTACTGCTACTCCGGCCAGACGGCGGGACAGGCAGTGGCCATGTTCAATATGCTCGGAATAGATGCAGTATCGGTAAAAGCAGGCTTCAATTACGGTGCGATGAAGATAGAGGGCTATGAAGCCTATGTAACTACCGATGCAACGGAACTTGCCGATGCGGGTGCGGATTTTGACGCGGTCATGCTCAATGAAGCGGTCAAATACTTCGCCGGAATAGCTGACAATGCAAGTTATAAGATCGGCTGGGACGACACGCTTGCAGCCGTGGAGGCAGGCGAGGCAACCGTAGTTGACATCAGGAGAGCCGAGGACTTCGCGGCGGGCCATATCCAGGGAGCCGTAAATGTTCCTTTCGGCGAAGGTATGCAGGAAAGCTTCGGTACTCTTCCTTCAGGCAAACTGATAATCGCATGCTACACGGGACAGACGGCCGGTCAGGCTACGACGGTTCTCAGGATGCTTGGCAAGGATGCCGTGTCGCTTCATTTCGGAATGACGGCGGGCTGGGTGGCCAACGGATATCCTGTTGTAACGGACTGATTTAAATTATTAATCCAAAGCCCCCGGATATGCCGGGGGCTTTTTTTAAATCATATTATGTAATAGGGAAATCATCCCTGGGATAAAAGGTCGAAAATGGGGAAATCATCCCAGGTATGAAAATCATCCCAGGGATAACTTTCCGAAAATGGGAAATAAACCAAGGAATGAACTGCCGGTATGGGTTTTTCTTGATATCGGCCTGCGATGATTTATAATTGGAGCATGGAAAAGCTTATGCGCAGGATAAAATCCATTGACACGGCCTACTGGTATATATCGGCCTACTTTCTGGTCAACCTGATTTTTTTGACCCGGTTTCCTTTCATGCATTCCGATGAATCCTGGCTGTCCGGACTTTCCCGTTCAATGCAATCCGGGGGATTGGGCACGACCGAGACCTTCTTCGACCTTTTTCCGAGGCATCCCCATGCAATAAAGATACTGTTTCATATGGTACAGATCGGATTTGAAAGTATCCTCGGCTACAGTCTTTTCACTTTCAGGCTTATATCGCTTATCGCTGGCATCGCCGTACTGGTGCTTTTCTATAAATCAGCCCGACTATTACTGAAGACCCGGATGGATGCCTTCCTTGCGACCGCGGCGCTTTCACTTTGCATCCAGTTCATATATGCGTCGCACTTCGCCCGGCAGGAAATAATCATTCTCGCCGGCATGACCGGAGTACTGTACTTCATAATGAGCAAAAGCATGGAGTGGGGCTATTGGAAGGATATTGCCGCCGCACTGGCTACAGGGGTTTTCGCAGGGGTTCATCCCAACAGCCTTATCATAGCGCTGGCAGCGGGCTCCCTGTATCTTTACTATATTGTCAGGAAGCAGGGCATGCGGATATCAAACCTGCTTGTTTATATTTTTTCCACAGCCCTGACAGCGGGAATTTTCATAGGCATCAGCTTCATGTTCGACGGAAACTTCATATCGAATTATCTGTCATACGGAAGCGGACTTGGTGTTTCCGATTCCCTGGCGGCCAAATCCGGGGGCATTCTGAGTTATTATCAAAAACTTTTCAATGGCGTCAGCGGAACTTATTATACCCCCGGCATCCGTGCGGCCCTTATTTTGTTCGCGGTATCGCTGGCGGGGGGAACCTTTGCATTTTTCCGGGACAAAAACCTGGCAAGGCTTTTAATGCCTATTGCAGCCGTCAACATCGGATTCATTTTGATAGGCAGGTTCTCACAACCCGGGGTGGTGCTGATATTTCCGCTTTGCATCCTATTGCTTTTTTGCCTTATCGGGAAAATCGCAGGGAGCAAGTCATGGATGGCCGCGGTCGCGGTATGCCTTTGCCTTGCGGTAAATTCAGCCATCGGAATAATTCCATATTCGGGCAATGAATACAAGGAGTACCTTGATGAAATAAAATCCACTGTTCCGGGCGACTCCGTGGTTCTTGCGAATCTCAATGCGGAATACGCATTCGGGCCGGGCGGACTGTACGACTACAGGAATCTCGCGTATCTCGGCGACGCCGGCCTGGATTTCGCAGGATACATTGAATCAAGGAATATAGAATATATAATTTATCCCGCGGAAATGGATTTCATATATGAGCGCAGGCCGGTATGGAACGTGGTATATGGAAACCTGTATCCATATTATGGGCAGATGCAGGAGTTCCTTGATCAAAGATGCAGGCTGATATATGAATTCAACTCGCCGTATGCTATGAGAATCGTGCGCTTTTCGTACGAACGGGAGTGGCCGGTCAGGATATATGAGGTGATTGCGGATGAATAAGATAAAATTCAACAAACCGTTTTATGACGTCGGGGAGATCGAAAACCTCAGGAAATATTTGCTTGGGGGAGTGGATTTCAGGCAGACCGTTGCCGGCCATCTGAAAAGAGCCACCGGCGCTGTGAAGGTTATTCCGACCGCCGGCGCCGCGGCGGCTATGGATGCTTATTTCGCCGCGATGAATTTCCCGTCGGGGGGAGAGGTGGCCATGCCCTCATTTACTTTTCCCTCCGCGGCCAATTCAGTGGTCAACGCAGGCCTGAGACCGGTTTTCACAGACATCGACCAAAGGACACTCGTCATGGACCAAGGGTGTCTTAAGGAGGGTTTATCTAAAAGGACCGTGTGCATAATGCCTGTTCACTATGGAGGCGCCTCGATGGATATGGACTCCCTGATGGAAATCTCGCTCGAATACGGCATTCCGGTTTTCGAGGATGCGGCGCTTTCATACGGGGCTTTTTACAAGGGACGGCATCTTGGAACCATCGGGGATGCGGGGGCGCTGAGTTTTCATGCCACCAAGAACATATCGGGCGACGGAGGCGGGGCGTTGCTTCTAAATGGCATGAATGTTGATGATGCATTTGAAGAGATACTTGCAGACGGCACGGACAGGCCCGCGTTCAATCGAGGCGAGGTAGCTGCATATACATGGCGGCGGGCGGGCAGGGGCGGCGCCATGACCGGCCTGACCGCGGCAGTGCTGGCGGCGCAGCTTGAAAAAGAGGACGACATCCGCCGCAGGCGAAAAATCGTGTGGGATGCATATTATTCGGGTTTGAAGAAACTTGCCGGATCAGGCGTATTTGAGCTTCCGTCCATACCTCCGTACAACACCAACAATTATCATGTTTTCCATCTGGGATTCAAAGACAGGAAAGCGCGGGACGTCGTCGCCGGGGAACTGGCGGCGGCCGGGGTCGAGGCTTTCATACATTATATGCCGCTGCACTCATCCTCAATGGGAGCCAGCCTTGGCTATCGCCGCGGCGACCTTCCGGTCACCGAGTCGGCCGCATCCGGCCTTCTTCGCCTTCCCATGCACGCATGGCTTGACTCCGGCGACGTTGATGGAATCTGTAAACTCATTGCACGGGCGGTGGCGCATGTTTGATTGCAGCGTGTGCGTGGTTATACCGGTATATAACGGCTCGAGGCATCTGCCCCTGCTGATTGAAAGGACAGTGTCGGTTCTTTCGAATTTCAAGGATGGCAGGATCATAATGGTCGACGACAACAGCACAGACGTGAGCTATGGGATCATCAGGACGCTGGCTGACGGGAATGACATCCTGACGGGAATCAGGCTTGACTCAAATTATGGCCAGCAGAGCGCCATTCTGTGCGGCCTTAATCACTGTGATTGCGATTATGCGGTCATAATGGACGATGACCTCGAAAACAAACCGGAGGATATAACAAGGCTGTATGAAGCCGCGGCCAAGGGCCATGACGCGGTGTATGCGATTAATTCACGGCCTGGAGACAAAAATCTTTTCAGGCGGTTCGGTTCAATGCTCAGGGATGCCACATTCAGCCTTCTTACGGACAAACCGCGCGGGATCAAGGTGTGCAGTTTTCGCATCATCAACAGAAAGACGGTGGATGCGATAAAAGGCGCGGACAGGCGTTTTGTATATATATCGATGGAGATTCTGAAAAAGACGACCAGCATCGGCAATATCACCGTGGAATACGGTCCAGCGGGCAGAACGGGGCACAGTCCGCAAAAACTCATCAGGCTGCTGGCAAATATTTATGTATATTATTCCGGCTGCAAACTTTTGGAAAAACTGGCGAAACCGGGACCGGCATATAAGGTCCTTGAAAAGACAGGGGATCATGGCTTATGAAGGTAATGGTTCTTGGCGGCGGCGGCTGCCAGATGAACATGATAAGGCGGCTGAAGCTGCAAGGACACGGGATTGTACTCGTGGATTATTTGTCCGGCTGCCCGGGAAGCGCGCTTGCCGATGAACATTATAGGATAAGCACGTTTGATTCCGTCGCGGTATCGGAATTGCTGGAATCCACTAAGCCGGAGGCGATCATAACAATGGGCACCGACCAGCCTGTACTGACCGCGGCCGTCTGCGCAGGGAGGGCGGGACTGCCTTTTTATCTGACTCCGGGGCAGGCTCTTTTAGCTACTAATAAAAGGATAATGAAGAAAATTTTCAAAGACAACGGCATACCGACGGCGGAATACAGGCTCGCAGGGATTGATTTCAATGATGATGAAATAGCAGGCCTGCGCTTTCCCGCGGTACTGAAACCTGTTGACAGCCAGGGCCAGAGAGGGATATTCAAGGTGGCCGACGCGGATGAAGCCAGGAAACACATCCGTGAAACTTTGTCCTATTCGAGGGAGGACAAGGCGCTTTTGGAAGAATATTATGAAAACGACGAGATAACAGTGAACGGCTGGGTGGATGAAGGCAGGGCCCATATTCTTTCTGTAGTCGACAGGGTGACGATGGAGGCGGGCGACAGGATCGGAATATGCATGGCGCACAATTGCCCGTCGCTTCATCTTGCCGGAAACAGGGATGAAATCCTGTTCCTGACGCAGAAGATAACCGAGGCATTCGGTTTCGGGGAAGGTCCGCTTTACTATCAGTTCCTGATCGGGGCGCAGGGAATAAAGGTCAATGAAATAGCCATGAGGATAGGCGGGGCGTACGAGGATATCACAATTCCGTTGATCAGCGGGGTCGATATACTCGGAATGCTTATTGAGAGTGTTCTGAAAGGGCGGTGCGGCAAGGAGGCTTTGCGTGCGCATGACGGCAACCTTTCCAATTCATTTGTAACAACGCAGATGTTTTTCATCCGTCCCGGAAAAATCCAAAGCTTAACGCCGCTGTCCGGGATCACCGGGGAGACATATGTCATGGACGCAAGGTACCTGATATCCGAGGGCATGGAATCAGGGGAAGTGGAGAACGCCACAGCGCGCGCGGGGTATTTCATAGTCAGGGGAAATGATTTCAACGACATGCTTGAAAAATCCGATGCGATATACGAAAAAATAAAAATACTTGACAGCAAAGGCCGTAACCTCCTTATAAAATACAAGGACTACAGTAACAAATACAAATTCCTCTAATCCCCCATATAAATCAAACAGTTGCCCAAGGCAACTGTTAAACAATCGCATAAACCATGCATAAAAACCAAACAGTTGCCCAAGGCAACTGTTTGAAAAATCAACGACCAAAATTCAACCATCAGATAAATAAAGCATTTTCAGCCACTATTTGAATAATTGTAAAAAGTTCACGGCTAAAAACAGTAAAAACATCAAACAATTGCCCAAGGCAATTGTTTGATGTTGCATAAACCATGCATAAAAATCAAACAGTTGCCCAAGGCAACTGTTTGAGGCAATGGTTTGCATGAGGAAGCATGGGTGTTATTCGTGATAATCAGGGCCTGTCAATAAAAGATTGCAATTGCGTGCGCTTCCCGGTAATCGGGCAGATGAACGCATATGCAGCCGTTTTCATATTTATGTGCGCAGGCTTCCATATCGAGCCTGACATCCGGGGATTCAGGTGCATGTATCCTGATGTTCATTGCGGGGGAAGGTGCGCGAAAGCCGTTTTTGTAGGATGCCGCCGAAACCATTACGCGTATGCCCCGGCTGTCCGCAATGCATGAAACCGGAATCTCAACCCACCGGCCATCCCTGTAGTCAAGGGTAATACCGTCGTCGTCATATATGGTGAATGATGATTCGCCATCCGGGAAAATGTCCAGGGTCAGCTCGTCGACAGGTCTTTCACCCACATAGTTCATCACGGGCTGGCTTGGGATGATCGCCCCGGACCTGACGAAAAGACCGCCCCCCTTGCCTTTTGGGAATTCGTATTTGCCTGAATAAGGCCCCGTAAATTCCCTGCCGGTAAAATAATCAATCCATTTTCCTTCGGGAAGGTAAAGGTCGTCGGTGAAGCAGCTTACCAGGAAATTGTCGCCGAGCATATATTCGGTCTTGATGTCGTCTGCATGCCCGTCTTTTGGAAAAACAAACGGAAGCGGACGCATGACCGGCATGCCCTTCAGATAAGCCTGATAGGCGGTGGAATAAATGTACGGTATCAGGGAGTAGCGCAACCGGGCATAATCCTTGAAGATACCCTCCAGTTCCGTTCCGAGAAGCCACGGATGCCTCCAGTAGGCCCAGCTGCAAAGCTGCGACCATGACTGAAGGAAGCCGAAATGGATGCCCTCTTTGGTGAAAACCAGCATGTCGCAGCTGGTGTTGACATGGCCCGACATGGCGTGATTGAGCATGGAAAGCAACGGCTTTGGGCCGCCGCCCGTATCGCCGGCCCATGTAGCCGCATATTTCTGTATGCCTGCAAAACCTCCCGATGAATAAATCATGGACCTTCGGCCGGTATGTTTTGAAAATCCCGTGCTCATTTGCTTGGAAAGCAGGAGAGGATAAAGGTTGTGCATCTGCACATCGTCCATTCCGTTGCCCCATTTTCTGTCGGGATGCTCGTTTACCTGCCAGGCGCCGTCCATCTTGAACGCGGATGCGCCCATATCCACGAATTTCTTCAAATGCTCGAAGAATCCCTGGTCCTTTACGGTGAATTCATCCATTTTAAGGGGCTCGTGCCCTATGTTCATGTCCTGCTCAAAGTCGTCCTTGGACGGAAGGCAGTCCGTCTTTTCCTCATGAATGAAACCCGGAGGCGGAATCAAGGCGTTGCGTTCTTCTTCAAATCCCAGGTCGTAATCGCAGCAAAGCCAAAGGCTGAGCTTGAAGCCCAGGCGCCTGATGGCTCCGAAGAATGTATTTTCAAGGCCTTCCCGGGTGTCCGAGCACCAGGGCGGGATATAGAAGCGCTCCTCGTCGAATTTCTTGTTCACGGACTTGTCGTAATAAGTTTCCATCCACTTCGGCTCAAGCCCCACGACATCGCACGGAATCTCCCGGTTGCGGAAATTCATGCAATCGTCAAACATTTCCTTGGCGTTGGCCTGCATGTTGCATACGAATGTAAGCCCGTAGCCGAATTTGGGCAGCAGGGACGGGCGGCCCGAAACAGCCGTATACTGGTCAAGCAAAGACGCATATCCGCTTCCCGTGAAGAAAAGGAAATCCATTTCACCGTAATATCCAAAAACCTTCAGCACATTTGGGTCCGTGGCGCAGATGTCGAAATTATGACGGAATGTGGTGTTGCAAAAAAGCGCCCAGCCGGCGCTGCTCATGAGAAACGGAATGGGCACATAGCTCTTGACATTCCTGACCCATATCTGCTCGACGGATCCACGGCGTTCAAGCGTCTCCCTGTTTACGTCGCCGAGGCCGTAGAACTTCTCGTCGCCGCCCACGGCCAGCTCAAGCGAGAACCCGCCTTCCCTGCCGGCCCATAAAGGCGCGGCTGATTTTATAAGCTCTTTTCCTTCCGGGTCCATGACCGACAGAAGGGACATCCCGCGGTTTATGGCGATGCTCATCCCGGATGTCGCGATCATTTCAACGCCGTCGACAGATGATGTTCCCACGGAAGCGCCGTTCCCCGAAAAATCAAATATTCCATACCTTGCATACGGATTGGTTTCCCTGAAATCCTTGTCCATGGACATTCGAAGCCGAAAGCATGTTTCGGTCAGGACATCGATTTTAAGGGAAAAACCGTTTTTTAGTTCGATAGCAGCCATTTCCATACACCCCCGAATAAGATAACCTGATTATACAACAAATCGACTTCACCAAAGCCGGATATATTGTATACTATTAATAAATAATTCATAACAGGGGGTCTTTCGGGTGATTGATATAATCAAATGGGACGAAGTCGGGTCAAGGATAAAAAATGATGCGGATGCAGGCGCATTTTACAAGGATATGATGGAAAAGCTGGACAGGTTCATCGGGACCTACCATGACGAGGCTTCAAGGGTCACAGGCTGGTTCCACCACTACAATTGCGAAAGATGCCAGGGAAGGCTTATTTTCAACATCGACAATTCAAGCGAGCATATCTGCTCCGTATGCGGCCATGTAAACAAAAGCGAAACGCTTAGCAGGGTCTGGTACAACATGTACCGCAGCCAGGCGAACTCAAGCATATACAGCTCGGCGGCCGCCTACAGGCTGACCGGCGACATGAAGTATATAGGGCACATTGAAAGGATACTGGATTTCTATTCAGGGAACTACGACGATTTCGTCAGCGACCCAATCGCAAAGCGGTTCGAGGGCAAGCTGATGAACCAGCACCTTGATGACGCGACGTCCATGATGACGATACTGCTCGGCCTGGATATGGTCAGGGAATGCTTCAGCGTGGAAAAGTTGAAATACTACTATGAAAAGCTTTTTAAAAGTGAAGCCGAAATGTTCGACTTCTTTGCCAACAGGATATACAACATACCCGTATGGATCAAATGCGCACAGGCCATGACAGGCGTCTTCTTCAACGAAAAGGAGCATATTCAAAAGGGCATATACGGCGTATACGGCGTCCTCGACCAGCTTAGGAAGGGCGTCACCGCGGAAGGAATGTGGTACGAAGGCTCGATGCACTATCACTTTTATACACTGATGCCCATCGCATACCTTATGTTCATCTGCCGCCGCATGGAATTCGACATACCCGAGATGCCGTACATATATGAAACGGTCGAAAAGATGTTCGAATATCCGCTGAAGATGATGTTTTCCAGCGGCAGGCTTCCAAACCCGAACGACGCCCACCCATATCTCGAGATATCCATGTACAGGAATCAATACGAATACGCGGCGGCGATATATGAAAATCCTCTCTTCAAAGGCCTGTGCTCCGGGTTCAGAAGAGACCGCACCAGGCCGGGAACCCTGGCGGGGCTTTTGCTGAATGTTTGGGATGGTGATGCCGTAAAAATGGATTTTGGAACCGTCGTCAATCCCGGATCATGCACGGCGATGCTGAGAAAAGACAAAACGGAGGTTTTCTTCAAGTTCGGCACACTGACGCACCTGCACAGGCATCCCGATGTCATGAATTTTGAAATGGCATTCGACGGCGACGTCGTTTCCTATGACATAGGCAACGGGGGCTACGCCTCGTCCCTGTTCGTGGAATGGCAGAGAAAGACGCTTTGCCACAACACCGTGGCCGTGGACCAAACGGATCAGTACCGGATGAGCCTCCCGTTTGGGACAGTGGAGGAGTCGGATCCTGAAAACGCATATATAAAGGCCAAGGCCAAGGCTGTCTATGAGGCGACTGACTATACAAGGTCGTTCCGGGTGTCCCGTGACAGGGTCGAGGACGAGTTCCTGGTCAGGAACTGGGACACGCATGACGTCGATTGGTTCTTTTACTGCAAGGGCGAGCTGTCATGCCCGTATCCGACCGGGGAAGTTGAAACGCTGGCGTCTAGCTATCTGGCCAAGGGCAGCCCCGGCGACAGGGAATATCAGGCGGAAAGGGAAGCCGGCTACCAGCATTTCAAGGACATCAGGAAATTTGAGACCGACGGGGACTGGTTCGTCGATTTCGTATTGCCCGGCAAGAAGATAAGGGTTTCCATGAAGGGCGAACCCGGCACGACGGTTTATCGCGTGAACAGCCCGACCTCCGACAAGGAAAACATGAGAAGGGGCCTAATAGTCAGAAGGGTTGCTTCAACGACGACATATGCGGCGGCGTACGAATGCATCCGGGACTGATGCCGGCTCTATTGCATTGAACGGTGTCCGCCCTGGGATTACGTCGGCCGGCGGGTATTTTTTAAAGCAGGGGCATCCTGCCGATTTGTTCAAATGTAAACAATTTATTAACAAACCCCGGTCAGGGGGCATCCCGGCTGCCTGTGTGATAAAATTTATTTGCATTCAAGCGATGATACGCTTCATTATGGCGTCCATATGGACGGATAAGGAGGTATTCAATGAAAAAGGCAGGAATTTTCGTCATTGTCATAATACTGGTGCTCGGCGGATGCGGCCGGGGGGAGACGAATACATCGAAAAATCCGGGTCCGTCCCTTAGCTTGCCTCCCTCGGCATCGGCGACTGTGGATCCCGAAAAACCAACGGGCCTTCCTTTGCCGGATTATTTCGAGGAAGCGGACGCACTGAGGATATACCAGCCTGTATACTCCGGCGGCGTCTACTATATGCTGAGCGACTGGCAGGACTATATCCGTGAAAAATTCGGGATTGATGTCTTTGTATACCACCAAAGCACTTACCGAAGTGAATCCGGCAGCGACGTAATAAAATATCTTAATAATCCTGACGATATGTTTTTCGGATACAATGCGAATGTGCTCATGGACTGCAATGAAGAGTCATCCTACGAACTCTCGCCGTATTATGAAAAATACGGGTGGTACGATTACATCGGTCAGGATTACATAAGCGCCCTGACCGTGGGCGGCGAAATCTACGCCGTTCCCGCGGAAGGAGGCAGATATATAATGCCCAGGTTTTACAACAGGCAATACCTGGAATCGACGGGCGTCGATGTACCGGAAACAGTCCTTGATTTTTATGATTTTTTAAAGAAAGCGAAGCTGCAGAAAGCCGGGGATGACTCATTTTTCCCGATGTGCTTTCCATTGCGGTACACCACGAAAGCTACATCCGACATATTCAGGGCCTATGGGGTCTTTGTTAACACCGAGTTCAATTCAATGGCTTCATACAATCCGTCCACCGGGTCGTTTGAAGACTGCGTTTTCTCTGAAAATATCGTACCTGCCCTGGAAATGATCAGGGCGCTGCAGACGGAAGCCCTCGTTTCTATCATCGGACAAGGTTTTTCAAATTCGACGGATGTTTTCAGCGAGGATATTTATTCGATTGACAAGAACTTTGCGACGGAATACATGAGTGTATACAGGCCGGAACGCAATAACTTCATTCATGGTAAATCGCTTGTTCCCGACTATGAATATGAGAAGGGATATTATCTTGCCGGCCCCAATACTGAGAACATCTGCGAGGTCAGGAATGAACTGGGCTTTTATGTCTTTCCGAAGGATATAAACAACATCAACGGCGTCGTCGACATTTTCAACCGGGTCCTTTCCGACAGATCATTGTATCCCGATTTCCACTATGGAATCATGGGCATTGACTACACCATCAAAGACGACCGGATCGTGCTCAATCCGCCCGAAATGGGTACATTTGTGGACCTGAGGCTTATCAAACCCGCGGCGGAGCAGGATTCTTCAAAAATATCGGATGCGGAAAGATTCATTGGATCCCTGGACGCCGGGCAATGGTTTGAAAAAAATGTCTTGAACGGAATGACTTTCTATTCGCACGCGGACCAGTCGATTAAGCCGGATATCAACAATCACTATTTTGAAGTGCTGTTCAATCCGAATATATCCGTCGGGGATGCGATCGATGAATATATCGCCGAATTCAAAAAAACGGGCAGGCTTGACGCCATCGACAAGCTCAACAAACGGACAGGCGCCGCAACAGCATATGACTATGGGGATTGAGCAAAGCCATCACCTGATTACGTATGATTCAAAAACTGGTGCCAAGTCCGCCGCGTTGGTATATAATCTATATTAATATCCGGCACGGAGGAACTGATGAAGCACGAACTAGTTTTGGTCCTTGATTTCGGGGGGCAGTACAACCAGCTCATAGCGCGGCGCGTGAGGGAGGCGGGGGTCTACTGCGAGATGCTCCCGTATTCGGCGCCAATCGAAAAGATAAGGGATAAAAAGCCCATCGGCATTATTTTCACGGGAGGCCCCGCATCCGTTACGGACAAGGGGGCTCCTTTCATTGACGAAGAAATATTGGCCCTTGGCATTCCGATACTTGGCATCTGCTACGGAATGCAGCTTATATCGGCTTTGTGCGGAGGCACCGTCAGAAAAGCCGCCCAGCGCGAATACGGCCGTGTGGGGATAAGCCTTGGGGACAGCGGTTTGTTCCGGGGATGCGAAAAGGAAACCGTTTGCTGGATGAGCCACACATATCATGTGGACCGGCTTCCCGCAGGCTTTTTGACAACAGCCTTCAGCGCAAACTGCCCGGCGGGAGCCTTTGAAAACAAAGAGAAACGCCTTTACGGCGTTCAGTTCCATCCCGAGGTCAACCATACGCCCGAGGGCAGGAAGATTCTTTGGAACTTCCTTTACGGCATATGCGGCGCGAAGGGCGACTGGAGGATGTCGGCGTATGTCGACGATATGATAACAAAGATAAGGGATAAGGTAGGGGACAGGAAGGTTCTCTGCGCTATGTCCGGCGGGGTTGATTCATCCGTCGCCGCGCTGATGGTGCACAAGGCGGTCGGCAGGCAGCTGACATGCATATTCGTGGACCACGGCCTGCTCCGTAAGAACGAGGGCGACCAGGTTGAGGAAGTTTTCAACCGCCAGTTCGACATGAAGCTGATAAGGGTGAACGCCCAGAGGCAGTTCCTCGACAGGCTGGCCGGGGTATCCGATCCCGAAACAAAGAGAAAGATAATCGGCGAGGAATTCATAAGGGTCTTCGAGGCCGAGGCCAGGAAAATAGGAAAGGTTGATTTTTTGGTACAGGGAACCATATACCCTGATGTGATAGAAAGCGGGCTTGGCGACGCGGCGGTCATCAAAAGCCATCACAATGTAGGGGGTCTGCCCGACATAGTGGATTTCGAGGAGATAATAGAGCCTCTGAGGGATCTGTTCAAGGACGAGGTGAGGAAAGCCGGCCTGGAGCTTGGAATGCCGGAGCACATTGTGTGGAGGCAGCCTTTCCCGGGTCCCGGGCTTGCCATCAGGATCATTGGCGAGATTACAGACGAGAAACTTGATATCCTGAAGGACGCCGACTGGATATTCCGCGAGGAAATCAAGGCGGCCGGGCTTGGGAATGAAATAAACCAATACTTCGCGGTGCTGACCGGGATGAGGAGCGTCGGCGTCATGGGCGACGAGCGCACTTACGACTACACGCTTGCACTGCGCGGCGTCACGACTACGGATTTCATGACCGCGGACTGGGCGAGGATACCTTACGACGTGCTTGAAAAGGTATCGAGCCGCATAGTCAACGAAGTAAAGGGAATAAACAGGATCGTTTACGACATAACCAGCAAGCCTCCCTCGACCATAGAGTGGGAGTGATCATGACCGGATTCAAGCCTGGAGGAAAAGGAACGGCTAAAATATTGTTGATATTGCTTGCCTTCGTGCTTGCGGCCGCAGGGTTTTTGGCCTATGTGTTTTTCATCGAACCGGTCTGGCTCAAAACAACGGAATATACGATATATGATGAAAAAATCCCCGCGGAATTCGACGGGTATGAAATTGTCTTTGTTTCGGACATACACCACGGGCCATTTGTTTCTTATGAAAGGGTTGAGGAACTAAAGGAACGCATCAACTCCATGGAACCGGACCTTGTGCTTCTGGGCGGCGACTATGTTCACCGCGGGCCGGCGTATGTGGCCCCCGTATTCCGGGCACTGACCGGTTTGCAGGCCGCGGACGGGGTGATGGGCGTGCTTGGAAACCACGACCACTGGGACGGCGAGCAGGAAACAAGGGATGGTTTTGCCATTGCGGGGATAACGGACATTGACAACAGGAGCGTCTTTATTGAAAATGGTCATTCCATGATCAATGTTTCCGGTGTCGGCGACTTCGATGAGGATGTCCAGGTTTTTGTCCGGGATGAAGATGTCTTCACAATCCTTGTATCGCATAATCCCGACTATATTTCAAAACTTGATGCAGACAGGCCCGACCTGATGCTGAGCGGGCATACCCATGGCGGGCAGGTCACTTTATTCGGGCTCTGGGCGCCGTTCATCCCGTCTGAATTCGGCAATCGTTTCAGGTACGGCGAAATCACATATAATGACATTACGCTGATAGTGACAAGCGGCGTGGGTACGATAACCCCACCTGCAAGATTTTTCGCAAGGCCCGAGATTGTCAGGATTACGCTCAGAAGCGGGAACGGGGATTGATATGAAGGTGAATTATCATTTCCACAGCGGGGTATCGGTCGAGGCGGACGGCAGCCTTTTCATTTTCGATTATTACAAAAAAGGGCCCGACGATTCTATTTTTGGAAATTTTGAATTTGTCTATGTTTTCGCATCCCACGGCCACAGGGATCATTTCGACAAAAAGATACTCGAATGGGAAGAAATCCATGATAATGTGAGATATGTCTTTTCATACGACATACCGGTTCAGTCCGGCACGGCGACGGTCGTCAGGCCCGGGGAGTCCATAAGAGTCGGTTCGGTCGGGGTGTCTGCGCTGAAATCCACGGACGAAGGAGTGGCGTTTGTCGT
>JAFGQE010000151.1 GCA_016935835.1 Clostridia bacterium
AAAAACATAAAACCAAAGATAACCAGAACGAAGCACAGTAGAAGAACCGTTATTGACTTGAATTGAAGCATTTTCGACGACCTTATTCGAAAGTGCTTTTTTATTCCGAACGGAGGTCTGCAGATGAAGAAAACATTCGTAATAGACACAAATGTCCTGTTGCAATCGCCTTGCGCAATCTATCATTTTGAAGACAACGATGTTGTAATCCCCGCCGTTGTGCTTGAGGAACTTGACAAGTTCAAGAAAGACTCGAGCGAGCTTGGCGCCAATGCAAGGGAGGTATCCCGTATTCTTGACGACCTCAGGATGACAGGCAATATCAGCACAGGCGTCTTGCTTGACAGCGGCGGAATGCTGAGGATTGAACTCAATTGTGAAAATGTACGCCTGCCCGAATGCTGGGATCCCAAAAAGAACGACAACAGGGTTCTCAAGGTATGCCTTGGCCTGAAAGAAGAAGGCCTCAATGTCATACTCGTTTCAAAGGATATTTTTGAAAGAATCAAGGCTGAGATAGTAGGCGTAACCGCACAGGATTTCTATGCCGAGCAGGTTCCTGATTATGAGCAGCAATATACCGGCAGATGCACGGTATATGCCGAGGATGAAAAAATCAACGGCTTCTATGATTTCGGGTACATGGACACCGATGGACTTTATCTTAATTACGAGAATTCTGTAATGGCCGGCGACTATCTGACTGTCAATCAATTCCTGATCATCAATTCGCTTACAAATAACAACCATGCGGCCCTTGGCCGCTATGACGGAAACAGGGTTGTCAAGCTGTGGCATTCAAAGGAGCGGCCGTTCGGTGTTTCCCCGAGAAATGCAAACCAAAAATTCATCCAGGAGGCCTTGATGATGGATTCCGAACAGGCCCCGCTGGTAATTCTAAAGGGTCCGGCCGGAACCGCCAAGACATTCTATTCATTGGCCGTCGGGCTCCAGCAGGTTCTTGATGAAAAAGCCTATCGTAAAATCCTGGTATGCCGCCCGAATGTAAAGATGGATGAGGACATCGGATTCCTACCCGGCACAGAGCAGGAAAAAATCGCTCCGTATATGCGCCCGATAATTGATAATCTTGAAATTCTGCTTGATTCTGAAAACAAGGACAAATTCATCCATGAGCACGAACTAAGGGATAAGATACAGGAACTGTTCGACCGGAACATAATAAATACCGAGGCGATAGCCTTTATCCGCGGACGTTCCATAGTAGGACAGTGGGTCATCATCGACGAGGCCCAGAACCTGACCCCCAAGCAGGTCAAGGGAATAATTACCAGGGCCGGAGCAGGGACCAAGATAATACTGGCCGGGGACCCTTTCCAGATCGACCACCCGTTCCTTGACACAAGGACAAACGGACTGTGCTTTGCAGCGGAAAAAATGAAGGGCAGCAAACTTGCTTACCAGATATCACTTGGCGAGGAGGACTGTGAGCGTTCGCCTCTTTCATATGAAAGTTCCAAGCGCATGTAAGCCATACTATAAAACCGGGAAAACCCATCAGATCTGGATAATGGCATTTTTTCTTATTACATGCCTGGGATGGAGGGACAAATTTCCATCTGGGTTTTTTGATTGAACATTACATCTTTTGTTTTATTGTTGATTATCAGCGGCATAGGGTCATATAATCTTTAATATATGGTTTGAAGGAGGATGTTATGACTGAGATTTCAATCGTGGAATACGGCGGATGGAAGAATTGCCATAGATTGCAGAACGGACTTGTCGAGCTTATTATTACCGGCGATGTCGGTCCCCGGGTAATCAGGTATGGCTTCATCGGGAGCGATAATGAAATGTGCGAGGTGGCGGACCAGCTTGGAAAAACCGGCGGCGAGGAATGGCGCATATATGGCGGGCACAGGCTCTGGCACAGTCCCGAAGGAAAACCCCGTTCATACTTTCCGGACAACGTTCCCTGCGATGTCAGCATCATTGAAAACGGAGTGCATATTTCCCAGCTCGTTGAAACCACGACAGGCATAAAAAAGGATATTGAAATCACCCTTGACCCGAATTCATCGGGTGTAACCCTCAGGCACTATCTTGCCAACGAAGGAATGTGGGCGGTCGAACTGGCGGCATGGGCCCTTACCGTCATGGCTCCGGGGGGTATTGAAGTGGTTCCACAGAACCAGCTTGACACCGGTCTGCTTCCCAACCGAATGCTTTCGCTTTGGCCTTACACCAAGTTCAACGATCCCCGCGTCACATGGGGTGAAAAGTTCATTCTGCTTCGCCAGGATCCTAAAAATACAAATGCCTTTAAGTTTGGAATTTCCAACACGGACGGTTGGGCCGCTTATGCAAACCACGGCAATCTTTTCGTAAAAAAATTCATTCCGGTTGATGGCGCCCTTTATCCCGACTATTCGGGTTCCAGCTATGAAACATATACCATTGACTTCATGCTTGAAATGGAAACACTGTCCCCGCTTTCAATACTCGAACCCGGCGAGTCAATCGTACATGTCGAAACCTGGCAGCTGTTCAGGAATGTCACCGCACCGGAAACGGAAAAGGATGTCGAGGACAACATCATCAAATTGATTTGATCATAGACCGGTGTATGTAAATTCGGCATCTATTGAAGTGCTTGATCAATCGAGCACTTCTCCCACATTGTTCAGGATATATTTGGGCCTGTATGAAAAGTCGTTTATTCTTTCACGCTCTGTCACACCCGTAAGAACCAGCACCGTGTCAATTTCCGACTCTATGCCCGCAACGATGTCGGTATCCATTCTATCGCCGATTATCACAGTTTCCTTTATATTGGTGCCAAGCTTCTTTACCGCGGACCTCATGATGAGCGGATTGGGTTTTCCTATGAAATAAGCGTTTCTGCCCGAAGCGATTTCAATCGGGGCTATCAGCGCACCCGTCGCAGGCATGATTCCCTTTTCCGTGGGGCCGGTCTTGTCAGGATTCGTCCCGATGAGCTTCGCTCCCCTTTGAATCAGCTGAACAGCCTTTTCTATCTTTTCAAAGCTATAGCTTCTGGTTTCTCCCACGACAACATATTCGGGATTGACATCGTTCATGGAAATGCCGGCCTCATACAGTGCATTTATCAAGCCGCCCTCCCCAATGACGTAAGCGCTGCTTCCCGGGCTTTGCCCGGATATGAAGCTTGCCGTCGCCAAGGCGCTTGTGTAAAAATTCTTCTCATCAACGTCTATTCCAAGCCTGTCCAGCTTTTGCTCGAGTTCCTTCGGAGACCTTTCGCTGCTGTTTGTCAAAAAAAGAAATTCCTTGTTTTCAGACCTGAGCCAATCGACGAATATCTTGGCCCCTGGCATCAGGTTGTTCCCGTGGTACAGCACTCCGTCCATGTCGCATATGAACCCTTTTTTATTCCTGAGTATTTCCATGGATTGCTCCTTTGATTTACTTCTGATTCAATTCTATCATGTGAACCGTAATTTTGTTTAAAAACTACTGTTTTGCCATTCGCTTTTTCATGATGAATATAAAGATGTTCGTTATAAAAATCTTGGGCAGCGTCATAAGGAGAAGCACTCCCGGGAATTCGTCATCCTTTATCAACAGGCTTGACAACCGGATTTTCAGTCTGTCAATCCTGTGTGTTTCGGAAATAATGCCTTTCATAACGGATCTATGAGTCTTCATGATTTTTTTAACCAGCGCCTCGTCCGAATACTCCCTGACTCTTTTAATTTCGAAAGTTTCCGCGGCGATCTCGGCGGCTGCGATTACCGCATTCTCCGGGTTCAGGCTTTCATCAGTATATTTTCTCAGCGTCCTAAACAGGTGCTTCAGCATAATCCTTGACTTCTCGCTCTTTGGTTTTTCATTTGTTATTTCATCAAAAATCAGCTTCATCTCGTCATGGGTAAGCGCATACATATACTTTGGCCTGTCGGAATCGACTATATAATACCGCTTGCCGTAATTTTTCCCAAAAGCCTTCATGGCGTCAAGATACCCCAGCCTTACATTGGCCCTGGCAAGCCTGGGGTCGAATTCCAGGATGCCACCTATTGTTTCGCTGTTTTTTATAGAAATGATATTTACATTCTTGTCTTTGATCCTTCGCTTTATCCCCATTCCCCCTGCCAAATCAACGGCGATTATGTTCCTGTGCCCCCGGGCAATCAGGGTATTGATCGGAAGCAGGTCATACGCCCCTCCATCCAGATATGTATTCCCATCTATTTTTATCCGTTCGAATATGGGCAGCGCGGCGCTGGCAAGAATGTAATCCACCACCTGGCCCCTTGGTATTTCACTCGTGCTTTTATATACAGGCTTGAACTCGGAGAGGGAGACCGTGGCGATAATAAGGTCTATCGGGCTGCTTCTTAATTTTTCTTCGTCTATGGCATCATTGAGAAGCTTCCTGAGCGGTGTTATATCGAGCCCTCTCTTTTTGGCAATATCCTTGAGCTGTTCCTTTATGCTCTCGTACTTTTCATGCAGTTCCTGCCCGCTTTTGATTTTCGTATAATCAAACACCATGGAATAATCCAGGTTTTCCCAAATCCTCCGTGCCTTTTCATATTCCCCAAGTGCAATAGCGGCGCCATTTATAGCTCCAATCGACGTGCCTGAAACAGCAGTGATTTCTATCCCCAGCTCCCTGAGAGCCTTCCATACCCCTATCTGATAAGATCCCTTTGTGCCCCCTCCGGCGAGGGCAAGGGCGTACTTCAATTTTTTATCCCTCCGCTTTTACTTCGTTTTATTGTTAATCTCATTATACAACAACCCGTGGCAACAGTTATGCAATTAGCTTTAAATTAACATTGTTCAAATCCGGGTTTTCATACTTTTAATTTTTTGAATCAAAACCGCGGAACCAATTGCAACTGTATAGACCACCGTAATTCGAAAGGCATAGCCCATTGTTATGGAGCTTATTCCTGCCAGCTTTAAAAAATCATCGGCTAAAAATATTAACATAACATGTGAAAGGTAGATGTAATATGCCGACTTATCGATTTGTTTTATCAAGATAACAAACCTTCCCGATCCTTCCTTCAACTTTGTCGAAACGCTGAAGAAAAACAGCACGGCGGTCATGCAGTATGCTATATGAATATATTCAAGCCATCGAAGATATATGTTATTGCTGAATGAGTGATATGTTATCGTCCCATCCAGGACCATGAAAAGTGTGAAAGCAATAAAAAGCAGTTTGCCGTGCTTATTCAATAAATTCTTGAAGCTCTCGTAATTCATCCCGGCAAAGCAACCGGCAACCCAGTAAAGAAGATATGTTGTGAAAAGCCTGTCATTGAACCTGAACACCGCTCCCGGAAATAGCATATATATGATCTTAGGAAGAAACATTCCAGAAATAACCATTATAACCAGCGAAACAATGATTACGGGCAGCGGCCTGGCTTTTTTGACCATTGCAAACCATAAGGGTGCAAGAATATAGAACTGGATGATTATTATAACGAAATACAGGTGGCTCACCAGATCGCCCGCTGCAATGTGTTTCAGGAGGCTGCCCGCATCAAATGTGAAATACCCCTTCAAGAGAAAGTATGCGTAATAAATCAACACCCAGAGCAGGTACGGAATTACAACTCTTTTCAACTTCGACAGGTAATACACCCCATAGTCAATCCGCTCCTTGTTGCCAAGAAAAAGGCGAAGCCCTCCTAAAAATACAAAACCCTGCACCACAAACGCAGCAAGCCGCCATGGTATTAAAACAAAGGCATACTGCAGGCTGGCCGGATTATAGCTTGAAACAGGTGTAGATGAGACATGTATGAACACCACCAGCATACAAAGAATTACATTGAATACCGATATCTCGTAAATCCTTTTTCTTTCGCCTTTTAGTTTTCCCAAATCCGTCCCCCTGATATTGATGTTTCAATCATATTCCGGTCATGATTATTCGGCAATGCCTATTTTCCCATTTATTTCACACCCCATGAAATAAATGTATAACCCTGTATTATTCAACCCATTTGGACATTTGTCATATAATATAATTTGAATCACACTTGCATTAAACTGTCTTTTAGACAACTTCGTTTATATAAGTAAAAAGACTGCCCTGAATGAAGTTTATATTGATTCATTCAACGACCTGGTTCGTCATTTACGGTTTGTAATTTCATTTCTTTTACACTGTACTTGTTTTGGCTGCAATCAACGACTTGGTTTGTCATTTGTGGTTTGTACTTTCATTGCGTTCCTCAAACATTATCCCGGAGACTGCGGTACGCAACTTACGAACAAACCCATGACCTTGATTTTTCGTTCTTATAAGTTAATGCGGCTGCCAAAAACCGCATTAACTACTGCGGTACGCAATTTACGTACAAACCTATGACCTTATTTTTTTGTTCTTGCACAGCAAAAGCTGCAGCCATAATGATTCCTATATTATTTCATCCAACGACTAGTATGTCATTGGCGGTCTGTACTTTCGGGACTTTCCCCGTGTGCAGCTGATTTGAAAGTTCCTTCCGTACTGACCGATGACCTGATAAATTCGTTCTTTAAAGTAAAAAAGACTGCTTTTAGCAGTCTTTTTTACTTTGGCCAGACTGTCCGAAAACTATGTTATTTATCTAACGGATGTGGTATAATTGGTGCATACAATGCAGCGAGGTGCCTCCTATGGAA
>JAFGQE010000152.1 GCA_016935835.1 Clostridia bacterium
TATATCGATCCAGCCTATCCAACACTGGGTTTTGATCTTGATGCAGTAGTTGCTCTAAATGCAGGTATCATTCCATATGGCGAAATTCTTTCTCCAGATGCGGATGCGGTTATAGTAATCGGATTGAATCCTTATGATGAATTTATTGATTTCGATGCAATATATTGGGATGATGATTTTGACAATGTTCAGTGGGCAGTAAGAAGAGCCAGTTCAGTACCGAACAATCCTAATACAGTTTGGGGTAATGTAGACGGGCGTAATGATCCATTCGATTGGGATGGGCATATATTTCATTCAACTGCGGATGCGACAACTTGGCTTGCCGATCTGTATTATGCATTTGTATGGAATCCTGTTGAAGATGTTGGAGAACCGAATATCAGATTAGTTCGTAGTTTTCGTATTGATGCTTGGCCAACAGTGGATTCCATTAGTAGCCCGAATGTTACATCTTTAGATGTTAACATTACCGTATCAGCAACCGGAAGCGACCCTGACGGGGATGTACTAAGCTATTCATGGGACTTTGATAATGACGAAGAGTTTGATGACGCCGTTGGACCTGCTCCACTTTTCCCAGCAGGTTCTGTACCACGCATACAGACCATCAAAGTAAAAGTTGAAGATCCATACGGAGCTTATGCCATAGGCCAAACCGAAGTTGTTGTAAATGCTTGCCCGACTGTTTCAATAGCAGGTCCATACCTGACTGCAGTAGATACAACCATACAGCTTGAAGCTACTGGTTACGATCCCGGTCCAGAGCCTATTGATCTATCGTATGCTTGGGACTTTGATAATGACGGAGAGTTTGATGATGCAACCGGAGCAACTACCGATTACACAGCTGGTCTTGAGGCAGGAATTTATAGCGTATCTGTAAGAGTGACTGACCAATATAATTGTTCGGATGAAGTTGAAACAACGGTTGTTGTTTATGATCCTGACGGAGGATTTGTAACTGGCGGCGGATGGATTTATTCACAGCCCGGAGCTTATTTAGAAGATCCGGAAATGGAAGGAAAAGCTACATTCGGGTTTGTATCAAAATATCAGAAAAAATCCACGATACCGTTGGGCAATACTGAATTCCAGTTCCATGCCGGTGATCTTAATTTTAAGAGTTCCAGCTATGAATGGTTAATAATAAATCAAGGTGGAACCAATGCACAGTTCAAAGGTTATGGAACAATTAATGGACAAGGAAGCTATATGTTCATGATCTGGGCAACCGATGATTCGGTAGATACATTCAGGATTAAAATAGAAAACACAGCAGACGGTACTATCGTTTACGATAATGGAGCCCAGGAACTTTGTAAGGGTAGTATTGTAATTCACACAAAATAACTGAAATCTTAGCTTAAGCTGTATCTTTATATAGCTAGGTTAGATATAAGTGTATTTACAGATTGGAAGAAACATTAAGATATTCAGTTATCTTAAAAAGGGACAGGTAACCTGTTCTAATGTAGTCGGTTTAGTAGATAGTCAGAGGAACCCGGTTATTGTTCCTTTGGTTGTAACAGTTATCCAATAATGCGAAGTTGTTTAGTTGTTTGATTTAAGAACTGATTTTCTTCGAACAACAGAATGTCAATTCATAAATGGGATGGAAAGGCAGGTGAAATCACCTGCCTTTCTTGATAATATATTTCAAGAAAGAACAGTATATGATATTGGCAATTTTCAATCTTGTAATATAATATTAATACAGTCCCCTCAATTGATACATGCTGCCTTGTCAAAGGAAAGTGGATTGCATGAATGAAAGTCTGAAAAACAAAATACCGGACACAATCGTAAAACATATAAGGTTGCTGTGCTATACGCTTGCAATGAATTCCGACAACCCTGAGTTCGAGACCAGGCACATGGAACTTGTGGAATCAAATTGCATAAAGATTGCAAAAAGGAGGGGAATGGATGAGAGCATCGCGGTTTCGATTGCTTGCATGCATGACCTGGGCAGAGTAAAGAACCGGGTGTATGGCAAAGGGCATGCGGCCGAAAGTGCGGTTGTCGCCGAATCCATTCTGTCGGACCATGGGATTGATGGGAAACCGAGGAAAATCATAATCAGGGCAATAGGCAAGCATAACCGCAAGGGGAGGATACATGATAAATATTCCGAACTGATAAAAGACGCGGACTCTATTTCGGTGTTTGAAGGCAGGGATATAAACGGGCAGAGGACTTTTGAATACATAAGATACAAATATGCCGATTCAGTCAAATGCGAAGTCATGGTGAACCCCGGGGCCGGTGCGGCCGGGCTTCTCAAGTCAGGCATTGCAAATACATCGCAGGATCTTGCCGGGCTTAAAAACAGTGAATCACCCTATGGACTTATCCATGAAATCAGGACTGGCATCAGAAAGGCAAGATCGGTCCTTTGGCATATGAAGAATAATCCAAAGGTCGCAAAATCCGGAGTTATGGATCGACTCGATTCCGGGCTGAATGAGATTGCGGAGGATTATGACCGCCTGAGGGAGCTGCAGGTGTTCAGAAAGAACATAAAGGGAATTGATGGCTGCGGGGAACTGTATACATATCTGGACAAACAGAGAAAAAACGAGTTGAAAAGGATTTTAAGCAAGAAACTTCGCAGCCAAATCAAAATGATTGAAGAACTGCAAAAAATTGAAAAGAAGATTAAAAACCCTGCTGAAGGTCAAAACCCGGGCGGCGCTGAATATTTGAAGAAACTTAAAAAAGTCATTGAAGCGGTCGAAAACAACGATGTAAAATCGTTGCACAGGCTTAGGATAGCATGCAAGAAATTCATTTATCTTGAAGAAGCCGGCATTTTATCGTTCAGCCAGCCGGACATCAAGGACCTGCTTGTTTCCATCAACAGGAATCTTGGCATAATGAATGATGCGGTGGCTAATGAAAGACTGGTTGTGAACATGGAAAGGAATGGAACGCCAGGGACTTCTGGAAAAGAGCTTGATTTTGCAAAGAAAATAATATCTGACAAATTCCTTGCAGCCGGGAAAGAAAGCAGGCTGGATATTCTGGAACTCAGGCTGAGGATATGACAACATCCCAAACCGCCGCACTGCGGTAAATCATCCAAGGGATAAAAAGTCGAAAACCAGCAAATTATCCTAGGGATAACTTGTCGAAAAACGGTAAATCACCCCAGAACGGTAAATTATCCCAGGGATAACTTGTCGAAAAACAGTAAATCATCCCAGGGATAACTTGTCGACATCGGGCGGTTTCCTGGTGGATACACAGGCAATCGGCCGGTATGTTCTATCCAGAGCGTTTGCGAAGAATGTATTTTCTCACAAAAGCCTTCAACATCTGGTTGTAGCTGTCGTATTTGCTGATCATCAGCCGATAATGAGGATAGTAAAGGATCCTTGCGAAGAAGCCCTTGTCCTTGTAATGCAGACTGTACCCATACCAGTTGATTTTGCCGCGAAGAGTGTCCGACCTCTCGAGGACCCTTGCCGCATGCTTCATGCAGGCCTTGTTTGATCCAAGCTCCTTAAGTTGCACGATTATTCCGGCTGGTATTTTTATATCGGAAATACCGTTGAAATAATCAAAGAGCAGATAGATCACGTAGGCCATGCGTGAATCGTGCATGCCGTCGACCATAAGATGCCAGTCAATAAGCGGTTCGTTTTTCATAATGATATTTAGGTCATGTATCCAGTTGAGATTGAAAGCAAGCTCCTTGTTCAGCGCATGCATGCATATATGAAGTATAAAGCTTTCGGGAAGCATCATATTCATGTTTATTCCGTTGTAAGTTATCAAGCGGGTTTTTTCAAAACATATTTCCTCATATGCATATGCCAGCGACCGGCAGTGAAGATCGATTTCCATGCCTTTGCCGTTCCTGAATGAATATGAATGCCTTATATTGATGTTTTCTTGTATATCATAATTGCAATCGCTGTTGAATCCATTTTTTACAAGTATTTCTATCGCGGCGTTGATATCGGCCGCAGCGACGAGTATATCAAGGTCGTTCATGCTCCGCTGGCCGCGGTTCGCCAAATAATGGAGCAGAAGGGGAGTCCCCTTTAAAACCATGAAAGGTATGCCGCGGTCGTTCAGCTCCTTGCCGATGACACACAAATGATGAAGAAGCAGGCTGTTTTTATACAGGCTCCGCTGATAGACTCCCCTGAGTTTCTCAGAGTTCCCGTCACGGAAACCAAGGCTTTCAAGCCTTTTGTATAATGCGGGCAGAAGGCCGTAGCTCGGTCCATCGATATTATCCTCAAAATTAACCGAATCAACCCATCTCCGGTACCAATCGATAGACTCGGACGGATTCCCTGCAATCGCCTTCAGCAAATATTCCTGTGTCTTTGTTATCGGAATATCATGTTTTTTCATTTTTCTTCCTGTCCTTGATAATCCGGGCAAAAATCCCTGCAAAATCCCCCTGGTCATTCTTGTTTATTATGCCGTTGTTGTTATAATGCAAACGGCGGTACATAACAACCTCAGGGATGACCGCATAAGCAAATCCCAGCTCCCTGAACCTGTGGAACCATTCAAAAAGCTCGCCCAGGCGCAGCTCTTCGTTGAAAAGCCCGACCCTCATGAAATCATCGAGTGATATCAATATAGTGCCTGCGTGTATTCCTTTCGATACTCCATGGTCAAAAGCATATCTCGCCCGGTATTCCTCGTCGACCTCACGGGAATAGAACTGCCTGACATATCCGAACACAGCCTTAACGGAGGAATCGGAAACCAGCCTGACGGCCTGCATCATCAGCTTGTCCTCGGTCCAGAGATCGTCGCTGTCCAAAAGCGCCACATGGCTGCCGGTTGCATTTGCCAGCCCGAGGTTCCTGCCTCCGGCAATGCCCTTGTTATCCTGCTGGAAATATTTGATACGGCCGTCGTTGTATTCTGACAGCAGGGCCCTGACATCATTTGCCGAGCCGTCATCTGCGATGATGATTTCATATGGGGCAAATGTCTGGGCCAGGACCGAATCGATGCAGGCAATAAGGTGCTCCCCGGGATTATAAACAGGTATCACGACGCTTATCCGCATATTCTTGAAAAGCCGTTTGCGTTTAACGGACTCGGAAAGAAGAAGGGGGAGGAATTTCCTGTTTGATGCAATGTCGCTGGAAATGTTCCCGCCGTGTATGTTTTTATCAAAAAGAACCTCGGGCATAACATGCTGAATGATTCCCGCATCCTTCAGCCTGAGGAAAAAATCAGAATCCTCTGCTGTCCGGTAGAAAGGGTTGAACATTCCAATTCTGTCGAAGATCGTTTTTTTCAACAGCATGCTGCTTGGGATTTCCCAATTGTATCTATAGGTATTGTCAATCTTCGGAACCCAGGAGCATTCCTCCTCGGGCCTTTCAAATACCAGGTTGTGCATGCAATACAACACGGATACCGCCGGATTCATCCTTATATATTCCAGCTGTCTCTCAATCTTGCGGCTGAACCAATAGTCGTCATGATCTATGAAGGCCACATATTCCCCGGATGCCGCCGCGATGCCTGTGTTTCTTGCATGGGCCGGCCCACGATTGTCCTGA